>JANMIS010000934.1:0-3889 GCA_031375925.1 Synechococcales cyanobacterium OTE_70_concoct_197_sub | reverse complement strand
CAAAACATCGCCCTCCTGCAAATTCATCAGCAGCCCCACAATATCTCGGGGCCGCTCTAACGACGGCGCACTGCTAATCTTACAATTTACGCCCATTTCGCTGGCTAAGATTAACGACATTGTGGTCTTTCCCAGTCCCGGCGGACCGTACAACAAGAGATGATCCATCGATTCACCCCGAGCTTTCGCCGCCCGAATTGCAATGTCTAACACATCTTTAAGATCTTTTTGACCCACATATTCTTTAATGCTTTGAGGTCGAATCTTTTCTTCCTGTTTTTGCGTTTCCTCTACCGATCGATCGCCCTTCAGCAGTTCATTCTCCGTGGGGATATCAGTAGATGCTTCAGGTTTTTGTTCTACGACATTCTCTGAAATATTTTTAGACTTGCTTCTTCTGCCTTTTTGGGGTTCGATGGGAAGCTCTGCCTGCACGTCACTCAAGAGATCCACCAACGAACCTATCGCTGAATCTTCAGGCTCCTGATGCGTTGGCTGTTTAGAAGAAATAATGGCCATGGCAGAACGAAAACAGATCTAGTTCTAGTATACTAGACAGCCGCTATTTCTATATTTTGTGGGCAGCTTTTTACTGGCGTCATAAAGCCCGATCGAACTTCTCCAGATGCTAAAGAAGTCCGATCGGCTCAAAATGACTCGAAGGCTAAAACAACCTAACTACGAAACATGCTGCTCACCGAGCATTCATCATGAACCCGTGAAATCGTCTCACCGATCAACCCCGCCACCGACAAAACCCGAAGTTGGGGAAAACGCTGATCGTCAGGAATCGGGATCGTATTGGTGACGATCACTTCCTCTAGACAGCCATTGGATAACCGCTGAATGGCAGGCGGAGAAAAAACAGCATGGGTCGCACAGGCGTAAACCTGCCGCGCACCTTGCTCCCGAAGAACACGCGCGCCTTCTGTGATGGTCCCGGCGGTGTCGATCATGTCATCCACCAAAACCGCAGTCTTACCCCGAACGTCCCCGACGACGTTCATAACCTCAGCCACATTGTGGGCTTGCCGACGCTTATCAATGATCGCCAACGGCGCATCGCCCAAACGACTGGCAAAAGCTCTCGCCCGAGCGACCCCGCCCACATCCGGCGACACCACAACTAAGTCTGAGAGATTTTTGCTCTTAATGTATTCAACGATCGTCGGTGACCCATAGACATGATCGACCGGGATATCGAAATAGCCTTGAATCTGCGACGAATGTAGGTCCATTGCAATCACGCGGTTTGCGCCTGCTTTAGTGAGTAGATTCGCGGCAAGCTTGGCCGTAATGGATTCGCGGCCTGCGGTTTTGCGATCGGCGCGGGCGTAGCCGTAGTACGGTAAAACCGCCGTAATTTGCCGAGCAGAGGCGCGCTTACAGGCGTCGATCATAATCATCAGCTCCATCAGGTGATCATTCACCGGACGGCAGGTAGGCTGCATAATATAAACGTCATAACCTCGGATCGACTCTAAGATCTGAACATAAATCTCTCCATCAGCAAAACTTTTCCGGATCATGGGCGTCAGTTCAATTCCCAGGTAGCGAGCCACCTCATTGGCAAGCAGTGGATTTGAAGTTCCAGCCAGAAGACAGAGTCGGTTGTTGTCGGCGGACGCTACCGTCGAAGTCGGGAAAGTCAGAGTTGCAGAACGAATCACATCAAGCCCTCAAATGCTTTGAACACAAAGTTAACAGGGGAGACTGGGTGAAAAAGTCCCAGATCAACTTCCCTACGAATATTGCAATGGATAAAGTAAATAGCAGCCATACAAGAATCTGAATTGGTAAAAGTTAATGAAAAGACATGCCAGGAAAAGACGTTTTAAAAAAGAGCTTGATTTTACCGTGAAAGCGTAGGCCGAGATTCACAATTTATGGAATTTGTATTGTTACAAACTTCGCGATCGGCTGCCAAGTGCAAAGCCCTAAAAATACTAGAATCGTAAAAGAAACAATGCAAATATTTTAACCACAGGAAAAAATGCCACTCATCGATCGCATCACTGACGACATCAAAGTTGCCATGAAGGCCAAGGATAAAGTTCGGTTAGAAACGTTTCGCAGCATTAAAAAAGTGCTCATTGAGAAAGAAGTCAGCCTTCGGCCCAGCGGTCAGATGGCGTTAACCCCTGAACAAGACATGGAGGTCTTGGTTCAGCTTGCCAAACAACGGCGAGATTCGATCGCCCAGTACACTCAAGCGAACCGTCTGGACTTAGCCGAAGTCGAAGCTCAAGAGCTAGCCATCATCGAAGAATTTTTGCCTCAGCAGCTTTCGGATGATGAAATCATGGCCGTGATCGATGCCTTGATTGTGAAAACAGGAGCCACTTCTGCGAAAGACATGGGCAAAGTGATGGGACCTGCCATGCAGCAACTCAAAGGAAAAGCCGATGGTAAAAAAGTCCAAGATGCGGTGAAAGCACGACTTGGATAGCGATCGTCAGCGATCGTCCCAGTCTTTTTAGGGTTTGGAATAGCGATTGTGTAGAGCCTCCAGCACAAAACTCGTTCCAAACCCAGATCCAAGCGGTAAAATTGGAGGGACTTTCATGCCCTCTAAACAGACGTTCATGCAACCACCTATTCCCACAGGCACTATCCTCCAAAACCGCTATCGCTTGATCAATCTGCTGGGTCAGGGCGGTTTTGGTCGAACTTACTTAGTGGAGGATCAGGGGCGTTTTAACGAACTCTGTGCGCTCAAAGAGTTGACGCCGCCTCAAACTGGCTATGCTCTAGACAAGTCAAAGGAACTGTTTCAGCGGGAAGCCCAGATTCTGTATCAAATTGAGCATCCTCAGATTCCCAAGTTTCGGGCGATGTTTGAAGAAGATCAGCGACTCTTTTTGGCCCAAGATTTCGTAGAAGGAAAAACCTATCGAGATTTGCTGGACGAGCGAAAAAGCCGTGGATTCGTCTTTTCAGAGCAAGAAGTGCTTCAACTGATGCAGCAGGTGTTGCCCGTGTTGTCCTATCTTCATGGCAAGGGGATCATCCACCGAGACATCGCCCCAGACAATATGATTCTGCGCGATCGAGATCGGCTACCTGTATTAATCGACTTTGGTGTGGTCAAGGAAATTGCTACGCGCCTTCAGCAAGATGTGGGCAAACATGCCACGACGGTTGGCAAGCTGGGCTACGCGCCGATCGAGCAGATGCAAACCGGAAATGCTTACCCTAACAGCGATCTCTATGCGTTGGCGGTATCAGCGGTTGTGCTACTCACAGGCCGCGAACCCCAAGAGCTTTTGGACGATAACACGATGACTTGGAATTGGCAGCGCTGGTGTCAGGTGTCGCCTGCTTTTGCCCAAGTGATCAACCGAATGCTGAGCGTCACACCCAATCAGCGCTACGCCTCCGCTACCCAAGTGCAGCAAGCCCTGCAATCACCTACTGCAATGCCCGAAGCAGGCGTTCCTCAAACCGTTGCACCCAGGGAGGCAGCCTCCTCTTCGATGGCAACAGTTGCAGTGGGTCGGGGCTTTGACGATGACTCATCGGCGCTAGAACCCCGAAGCAGCAAACGATCGCCCAACGCCGTTCCTGAGCGGGCGACCCTATGGGATGACCCTTGGGCTGTGGCCTTAATTGGTTTGGGAGTCGCGGCTTTGGTGGGGATCGGTTTCTTTGCAGTGTCTTCTGCGATGAAACCCAAGCCGATCGCTGAGGAACCCACACCCATCACGACAGCCACGCCCAGCGCATCGCCTAAACCTACGCCCAGCGCGTCGCCTAAACCCACGCCCAGCGAAGCACCTAAATCTTTTAGCCAAAAATTAGATCTGACGGCTGGCAAACCCGCGACTCGTTCCGGCAGCCTCACCGCCAACCAGATCTTCACCTTTAATATTCCTGCCAAGCAAAACCA
>JANMIS010000933.1:0-1405 GCA_031375925.1 Synechococcales cyanobacterium OTE_70_concoct_197_sub | reverse complement strand
TGGTTATCTTAATAATGGCTATTAACCTTTGAAAGTGTGAAGCAGGCAATGAATACTACAGATAACTTCTCAGTAGAGGATATTAAGTCGTCGATTTTGGTATCTGTAACCGAGTTGCAGCGTCAACTCAATGACTCACTCAAGCAACTGTCGCCAGAGCGCTTACAGGTGCTTGCTGATTTTGCGGCTTACTTGGCAAATGCTGAAAGCGAAGTTGCAACTCAAGAACTTCTGGCAATTCCTGGCTTGCTAGAGCGTGTTAAGCAAAATCAAGCAACCCCTAAAGCTCAGCACACCAGTTGGAGAACCCTTCGCTCCGATGTCTGACGATACCGTATTGGGGACTACAGGGTGGTCTATTCCGTAAACGATGAATTGGTTCAGTTGCTTGTTGTGGCGATCGTCCTTCGTGGTGGAGCGTATGAACCATAGAGAAGAGTTGACGGGTCTGGCTGTGCAGTAGAAACGCCGCACAACTTCAGAAATCACCTAAGCAATCAAAGCCGCCTCACGGACCTCGATCGCAACGGGATCCACCCAAAACGTCAACACCGTTTCATCAATGCCCTTCAAATTCAACGACTCACCTTTAGTAATTTCCTCTTCTTCAAGATAATCTGCCACCGCCGCCGAAATTAAAATCTGCCCCGGTTGCGCCGCTGTTTGTAGCCTAGCCGCAATGTTGACACAAGGACCCACCGCCGTATAGTCCGATCGCTCCGCCCCACCAAACATCCCCACCACCGCCGTCCCTTGGTGAATCCCACAGCGAAACTCCAGCTTCGGTAAGCCCTGACTTGTCCACTTGTCGTTCAACAGCTCCAACGCTGAATGCATATCTCGGGCCGTGCCGATCGCCCGCCGAACCTGCTCATTGGGCGTCAAATCCTCCGGTGCCCCGTAAAGCGCCAAAATCGCATCACCCATAAACTTATCCACCGTCCCACCGTTTTTAAAGACCGCACGGGTCATCTCGGTAAGATATTCATTCAGAATCTCAGCAACCTTCTTCGATCGTAACGAATTAGACAACTGCGTAAAGCCCACAATGTCACTGAACAACACCGTCACCATCTTCGGTTCAGGCCGCAAATCTAAAGACAACGTTCCCTTTGCCGCCCGCTGCACCAAGCTCGGTGGCAGAAAGCGTTTGAGGACAGACTCGGTGAGGTACTGGTTTAGCTCTACCATGCGCTGCTCCTTTTCCTTAAGAGCCAGGAGATTTCGAACCTCAGCAATCACCAACCGATCGTTAAACGGCTTAGATAAATAAGCATCCGCACCATGCTCTACGCCCTCTAGCCTCGTGTCATCATCTGCCTTCGCCGTCAACAGAATAATCGGCGTGCCTGACAGCGCCTCATCCAAACGCACCATGCGAATCAACTCCAAACCCGACACCTTC
>JANMIS010000868.1:0-2349 GCA_031375925.1 Synechococcales cyanobacterium OTE_70_concoct_197_sub | reverse complement strand
CGAGTTGCGGGACCAAACTTGCTATATTGAAACCACAGAAAATTCAGACATTGTATCGCCTTTCGGTAGCATGAAACGATTGCAAGAAAACTCGATTCCCATTGAACAGCTTCCGCTCCCTTGGGCCTCTGCTCTCCCAGGGATACTCGGAAGTCTGCAATTTCAATTCGATGGCATTCTTCACAAATCGGTTCCGCATGAATGGCTTGGGCTCGTCTCCTCGCACACTACCAAGCATAGCTACGCGAATCATGATTGGCAGGAGGCACTGCAATCTGCATTGCAGCTTGCCCAACGGCAAGGCTGGGGAGTTCTTTGCACGCAAGATGCGCCTTACTCCGAAATCATCACACATGCTTGCAAACGTTTTTTTGTCCCATTTAGAAAAATTATTCTAAGCGAGCCAACAAACGCGAAGCATGGCCCCCAAGTCTCTGGCTTTGAACCAAGGCATTCCTGCGACTTCGGCAATCTTTGGCTATATCCTTCTCAGGGTAAAGGCGAAATGCCCACGCATGATTCCGCTTTGGTTTTTATAGCCAACCATTTATTTGTGTTGAAGCTGCGCGAGGGAGGGAAAGTGGCTGCACTGTTGTCACAACGATTGCGTTGCCCTGATATACCGCTTGGTTCTACCTACTTGTCCTTGCCAACAGCCTACACAGCCAAAGCTCGGCCGCCAAAGGCCACTAATTGGCTGACGCTTGGCGCAATTGGGTGGCTCAAAACAAACTTCGATTCTTTCAGTCCGTCCTTGGACACACCCGACGCAATGAGCGTTACGACGACACAGCCCGTGTTTCCTTTGCGATTGCTTGAATTGACTAAACGCAAGTATCTGATTCATTGCACGCGATCCAGACGTGGTCCTTGGCCAGATCAGTCGATTTCTCAGTTTCATGACGAGCTCCTACAGTCTCCCTGGTTGCAACAACCCTCGGTTCTTGGAACACTGCAGCGAATTCTCCAGCAACAAAGACTGATCGCTACGAATAACTTTCGACGCGGAAACATGCCAACGGTCTGCTTCTCAGCAAACGAGATTCATCAACTGCTTTCGATGAGAAGATTCCAATCCCACCTTTCTCGATGGGATTGGGAGCCCTACGGCATTATGATTGATCAGGATTGGCTTCTCCAAAACGGCGCCAAACCCGTCTCGTACGTCGATTCTGCCCATGCGAAGAAATTGACTCCGGATGAGTTGCCCTACTGCCAAGTGGTGAATAGCATCGACGGTGCGACGAATTGGCGTCAAGAAAGGGAATGGCGAGTCGCAGGCGACATTCGACTTGCCAAGGTTCCTTTTTCCAAAGCAATTGTGTTTGTTCCGAGTCTGGCTGAAGCCCGCATTTTGCAGTCTATTTCACGCTGGCAAATTGCCTTTGTGAACTCCGAGATCTAACCCAAGTCCGGAAAGTACGAAACAACGCTCAATTTTCGGCCAATTTGGTTTTCCTCGATCTTTCCCTCGCTGCATCGGATACTCTAGCAACCTAAATTCAATCTCTGGATGTTCGCTGGACTGCTGCATCTAATCCTTTGTCCAGTCAGAAACCAAAAATGAACTCAAGCGTCCACTCAATTGCACCTCTTCCCGCTCCTTGTTACGTACTCCTAAGCGAAAAAACGCGAATTTCACCCACAGTGAAGCCTTTGCAATCGGGAAGGAAATGCTTAGCACTATACGGATTCTCAGACAAAGTACCCTACGACCTGTTCCGAGCAAGCAGCAAACTCTTACTGACCCCCTTCCCGCTCGTTAAGGGATACTTGCAAACGCTTATCGAATCCGTTTCCGATGAGTTGCATTTGGTGATCCTCGATGCTCGTGGACCAAAAGACCCGCGAGTCAACGCTGCAACCATGGAAAGGGTCCTCGAAGCTCAAAAAAGCCAATCCGTCACCATCGCCACAGATTTTTCACTTGAATTTGACGAGCAATCCAATAGCTACCAAGTTCTAGAGTAGTAAAAGGGATAAGCGATAAGGCTTAAGCCTTACACCTTAAACCTCACCTTGCCTACTCAAATATCTTTGCGCTGGCTTCGTCGCTGGCGTTCTTCTCTTTCGCCAAATTGTCTAGCGTCGATGCGATGTCGACGTGCAGCCAGGTCGGAGCCGCGGCCGTGATAAACGTTGCTGCTAATTGAGTCGCTTGGACCACCCATAGGATCACACCCGTTCCCAATACCGTGGTTACCACCGTGCCCATGCTCAGTGCCATCGGTGATTGATCGGAGCCGTCCTCTGGCCCCTTCTTGTCCTCACTCAACATCGAACTCGGCAACGCAAACTCCTCACGAGAACGCATCGCCTCCAAGTGATCTGATTCGAGACCTGATATCC
>JANMIS010000840.1:0-1998 GCA_031375925.1 Synechococcales cyanobacterium OTE_70_concoct_197_sub | reverse complement strand
GCGTCACCAAGTTTAGCGACAATTTGGGCAAGCATATTCGTAGGTTTAATCTTTGGATTCTTCTTGTTCTTTTATCTGGTTGGGTCTTTTAAATCTAAAAAATGAGGTTCTTGCCTTACGAAAATCTCAATCATTCTTGCTGACCTCAAACGAAAAATCATAAACCGGACGTGCAACTCGCAGTCGCATGACTTCCAGCTTCTCGGCGGATCCTCCTCGTAATCCGGTCGGCATTTCGGCCGGGCAGATTATCACGACATTCTGGACTTTTAAGCGCGAGTATGCCTCGATTGCGACTTACTGGAATGGACTTCGACAAAGCGAGGGATTCCAAGATACTCAGATCGGTAGGATCGCTCGAAGAGATCAATCAGCAGTCAGCAAAAGATTTCTGGAAGAATGTCCAGAAACCTACGAACTACGAAGAAGCCATGAGACTCGGCAATTGGTACTTCCATCTCCAACAGCACATAGTTGCTGCCCAATACTACACAACCACTATCGGATTTGATACAGCACAAGGTGAAGCATTCTTCAAACGAGGTCAGTGCCAATTCCATGAAGAGAAGTACAAGGAGCGTTTAAGCGATTTCTCGAATGCACTTGAGATCGAGCCTGACAACGCCGAATATCTCCATCAATCCGCTTTAGCGAGTTACCAGCTCCGAAAATTCGATCAAGCCATTTCTGCTTTCGATAAGTTGCTCACTCTTGATCCTCCCAATCAAGATGGAAACAAAAAGTCACTTGCTGTCTTTCTATCCAAACGAGCAGCAAATCTTGAAAAGTCGATGAATTACATCGAAGCAATCGCCGACCTCAATAGGGCTATCGATCTTGATCCTAGCGTCTAGTTCTATCACGGGCAGCGAGCCGATTGCCATTTTGTCCTTGAGGACTTCGAGAAAGCAATTATGAACTACACTGTAGCTTTTCAACGTGAGCCAAACGAGGCAGGCCACTCTTCGAATCGTGGGCAGTGCTACCAAACATTGAACCAGAGCGACAAGGCTGAATCTGATTTTGCCAAGGCCAAAGAACTTGAGGCCGTCAAATGAATAGACGCAGTGTCCTAATCGGACTTCTGTTCTTGGCAACGAGTTTTGGAGCAGTCTTCAAACTTACTCGGTTATCATTTAAGATCAGGACCAAATCGGGCGGATCCATCGGTAATGTCGTGATCGAGGCAACCGACATCGAAGCTGCGATAGTAAAGCTGAACAAACGATATCCTGGCTGTACTATTTTGAGCGTGAAATCCAAGTGACATCTCCTTCCACAATTGCCCCGTTACTGTGCTGTTTTCTTTTCCAAGCTGCAATGGATGGCAATCCAAATACATTCAAAATCACAGTAAAGAAGTCGGAAGACAAGGTTGTGGTCGAACAAACCGTTGACAAATCGATTTTTGCGATCAAAAGTCCGTCTGGAATTGGTGACGCTACCATCGAACGCATCGACAATTATTGGCAAAAGCATGTCGTTCTAAGGTTACATTTGAAGGGACTGGAAAGCCTGCGTATTTACAATGGGAAGACAGCACTTTCGGCGGCGGTATCGAGCCACGCTGACCAGCAACGTGTGAGACTTTGGAAGGATAAACAAGAAGATGAACTTCTCGATGACAAGCATGAACTCTGGATGAAGTTGCGATCATACGGGAGCGATGGAAAAGCATCCAATTCGATTCCGTTGAAGGACGGCTATTTTGAGTTCGAGTTACCCAAGGCTTTTCTCGAAGAGTATCCAAAGTCGATCACGATTCAATGGATCGACTTCTTTCGGTGAGTTGGTTGCCTTAAACTGTATCCTCCATCTCTGATGCAGTATCTAGTAATTCGCGGTAGCGTTTTTTCAGAGTGTATCTTCAATCAGAGGTGACCTTGGGAGCACTCCCGTTCCGGACATGTTCTGCTGAAAGCTAGCCAATCCGCGTGGCTAGATTCTTAGAGTATATTCATGTGGCCTGCTCTATGCTGAAGGCTTTGAAAATGGATT
>JANMIS010000741.1:0-1287 GCA_031375925.1 Synechococcales cyanobacterium OTE_70_concoct_197_sub | reverse complement strand
TTCCGCGAACATGGGGTGCCACGCTTAGCTTGAGTGGCCAAACGTAGTCTCTGACTTTTCTTTCTCCTGTCTCAACGTCTAGGTACTCAATCTTTTGGCCATCTGTCAACTTGACAATCAATTCGATAAGCGATGGAAACGAGTTGTCGTTCATTGCGTGTTCAACGGTGTTTTGGATTTCGATGATTTGTTCCCCTTTTACGGCGGACACAATCAACGAGTGCTGAGCGCTGGGTCCCCAGGCGACGATGGGGATATTCAGATTTGGATCCATCACGATCATGCTGGGCTCCTCGCCAGCGATGGGAATGCGAATCTGCGTTTTTTGGCGATCCACGACTGCCTTTATTGGCGGAGTAACGTTGTAATCCCCATCTTTGGACATGTCGAGTTTTTCATCGCCATACAGGACATCGACGATTTTCAACTTGGATAGATCGCCGATACCCTCGGTGTCTCGATAGATATCTGACAAGGTGATCGCGTAGCTGCGGTATTGCCCATCCGGTAGGATCGGGTTGCCATATTGGTTCAGTGGTTGGGTTTGACCAAACGTGTAGGATGCATTGTCCCAATCCACGTAGATGACACTGTCAAGTGTATCTGGTCCCTGTTTGGTCTTGGTGGTTGCGCCATGCGTTGTAGGCATGGTATTGGCGACAGCCAGCGTAATTGGGGTCGTGGCGTAGCGGAGCTTAGGATTGTTTTGGTCGATGTTCGGGGTTCCGTCGAACAGGCGATTGTCAACCAGGTGGGCAGTGAAGGAGTCGAAACCGACGAAGCGAAAGATATTGCCGAATTTGTCTAGCTCGGGACTCAATCGGGGCGGTTTTTCCATTACAACGGTCGAAGGATTGTCGCCCATGCGATCTCGCAAATTCCCTGCTGGCGTGTAGGTCAGGGTGCCGTCAGCACTTGCTTTGAGTTTCCCAAAGTCAAAGGTGATTTCCTGATCCACTCTGGCTAGAGTGCCATCAGGAGTTGCAAAGGTCAGAACTGGATCTGGTGAAAGTCGGTAGTCGAATGATGGGAATGGATTGAAGGTGAACGGCTCGAGAAAGTTGAGGACCCAGTCCGCATGGACCTTTTGGTCGACGACAGGAACGCCGCCATCGCCGGTTTTGATTTCATTCTTCTTGCATTTTTTGGCGTCGATATCTCCTGAGTAAGGAGCCGAGTTTGAGGCTTGATCCTCGGCGGCCCAGACACCACGGGCGCGCGGGTCTGAAAGGCTAGGGTCCTCAGTCGGCACCGAATAGTGGTAGTAAACATCTTGCGAATTCTGGT
>JANMIS010000682.1:0-1921 GCA_031375925.1 Synechococcales cyanobacterium OTE_70_concoct_197_sub | reverse complement strand
TGCTGGTACCATCGAGCGGGTCGATGATCCAAAGATCCTTGGCGTCAGCTCGATCGCTGTGCGACTCCTCGGAAATGAACGCGTGGTCGGAAAAGCTGTTGCGAATCGTATCGACGATGACGTTCTCAGAACTGAGATCGGCTTCTGTTACGAAATTGGCGAGTCCTTTGGTTTCGACTTGAACCGCGGTTTTAAATCGATCTCGCAAGACTTTGACACCCTTCAGCACGGAGTCCAAAGCCGTTGCCAACATTGGATGGTGGAGAGAAGTCTGGAAAAGAAAATCCTGATTGGTCAATGTACCACCTTAATCCGTCGTTGGTGTTTGTGCGGAAGCTTTCTGCGGCAAAGCGTCCAGTTGGAAAAGCCGCTTTGCATCCCATGGCTGCTGGGCATGTCGATACAGAGCAATCCGCTGCGCGGGTTAGCGTGGGACTATTGTACGCGATTTGTCTTTCGGTCAAAGATGTTATGGATAAGTTGTTCGTACATTCGAACCATCGTTTCTAGCGAACCGCACGCTTGCACATGCTCTCGTCCATTACTTCCTATTAATTCGGCGGTCGACCTGTTCCAGAGCAGGTATTTGATCCGTTCCGCGACAGCATGGGAGTCCCCTGGTTCCACGGTGAATCCATTCCACTGATCATGTACGGATTCAGCGACTGAACCAACTCGTGTGCTTACGACCGGAACACCACATGACAGCGCTTCCAGAATCGACACGGGGCTGGCTTCGTTATGACTTGTCAATGCAAACACATCCAACGCCGCAAGCAGTCTAGGCGTATCGGACCTTGTTCCGAGCAAGGAAACACTTTTTGAGATCTTTAAATCGGCGGCAATCGCTTCGATAAGTGAACGTTCCGGACCATCGCCGACGATAACGAAATGTGCTTTCGGAAACTTGGCGAGCACTTTGCTTGCTGCGTTGAGGAAGAGAGCATGGTTCTTTTCGGGGCGCAAAGCCGCAACGATTCCGATCAATGGAGCATCGGGCTCTAGGCCAAGTTCGCTTCGTACGTCCGCGCGCGAACCCGAGTTGGGTTGAAACCGAATCGTATCCACCCCGTTGGGGATCACGGCGATCTTTTTGGTCGGAAACTTTTCAAAGTCAGCTAAGAATTTGCCGTGTGGTTTCGCAACCGCGATGAACGCATCGGTGATCGGTGTCAGCCATCGATTCATCTTGCCAACACCGTCTGGCCATCCAGTGGAGTGCAGTGCGCTACAGACTACTGGCACCGCAGCAAGTCTGGCAGCAATTCTCCCCCAGAACATCTTGTCGCCGGCTCCTACGGTGATCAGCGCATCGATCTTTTCTTTGCGAAGATGCTTAGCCAAGCGAGGCACGACGCGTACGTCAAACTTGCCTCGGAGCCAATGATCGGTTACGGGAAATTCCTTGGCAATCTCTTCGCCGAGCGGGCCTTTTTCTTTGAGGCAAGCGATGGATGGAAGTATGTGCGACGAACGAAATTGCCGAAGCAAATTGACAAGAAGGGTCTCTGCCCCGCCTACCGGCATGCTCGTGATGACAAAGAGGGCTTTGAGCGGCCGCTGCGGATTGGGGACGACGTCGTTGGACGGGTCGAGTCGGCGTGGGGCCAAAGTGATTGGGACAGATACAGTTGTGGTACAAAGAGTCATCGCTTGGACTTTCTCTGAGTTATGATGTGCAAATATGTGGGGCGCAAGCTCGAAACTCATATTGGATTGGGTTCGCCTGTTTGATCTTGCGAGGGTCGTAGGTCAGCCAGTTCAACAAAGAAGCGATACCTGGGTCGCCGTGAACGCGTTGAAGATGGTTCGCATCTTGCCCTGGCCAGTTCAATCCGCCAGCAGCGCTAACGAAACACTTAAAGCCGGCATCAAAAACTGTATCGATTGCTTCCTGTGAGATATTCTTTTTGAGACCAAA
>JANMIS010000663.1:0-6716 GCA_031375925.1 Synechococcales cyanobacterium OTE_70_concoct_197_sub | reverse complement strand
ATCCCTCCGACTAAACGACTGATCCAGCACGACTCATACAGCACGGCTGATACAATAAGCCTTACTCCCGGCTAGCTGTCCTCATCATGACCCAAACTTCGATCGTCCCCAGCCCGATTCCCGCCGATGCCCCTGCTGATGCCCCTTGTCGCGGCTTTGATGCCTTTAGTCCGCCCAATGACAAGCTCATTGATGCCTGTGTACACTGTGGGTTCTGCCTTTCAACTTGCCCGAGTTACCGAGTCCTTGGCACCGAAACCGACTCTCCCCGTGGGCGCATTTATTTGATGGATGGCATTAACGAAGGCACCATTCCCTTCTCCCCCGCCACGATCGAACATTTTGATACTTGTCTGGGCTGTCTTGCCTGCGTCACAACCTGTCCATCCGGTGTGCAGTACGACAAACTGATCGAATCCACCCGTGCCCAAATCACACGCAATGCCGATCGTCCGCCTGTAGAGAAGCTTTTGCGAAGCTTGATTTTCAATCTTTTTCCTTACCCCGATCGTCTGCGTCTTTTAATGCGTCCCGTCACGCTGTATCAAAGCATTGGATTGCAAAGCTGGGTGCGATCGATGGGATTTCTAAAACTTATTTCACCGCAGTTATCTGCGATGGAAGGCATGTTACCTAAACTACCCGCTGGAGCGTTTGAAGATACGTTACCCGAAACGATCGCCGCCCAAGGGAAACAGCGTTATCGTGTGGGAATGCTCTTGGGTTGTGTTCAGCGACTTTTTAACCCTGCTGTAAATGACGCCACAATGCGAGTCTTAACGGCGAACGGTTGTGAAGTCGTCATTCCCAAAAGTCAAGGCTGCTGCGGCGCTTTATCCCATCATCAGGGCGAAGAAGACCAAGCCCGATCGTTTGCAAAACAAATGATTGATATTTTTGACGCGCAGAATGTTGATTATGTATTGATCAATGCTTCAGGCTGCGGGCACACGATGAAGGAATATGGCCACTTGCTAAAAGATGACGAGTATGCCGATCGGGCGGCTCAATTTGTATTGAAAGTGCGGGACGTTCAGGAATTTCTGGCCGAGGTGGGACTCACGGCAACGCTTTCGGCCTTGCAGGATGAACCGCTATCCATGGTTTATCAAGATGCTTGCCATATGATTCATGGCCAAAAAATCACCGCTCAACCTCGAAAGCTTCTGCGCCAAATTCCCGGCGTTACGCTTAAGGAGCCGATCGATGCTGCCCTATGTTGTGGCAGCGCGGGTGTTTACAATATCTTCCAGCCGGAAATTGCAGAAGAACTCGGCCAGCAAAAAGCGACGAACCTGACGCGCACCGGGGCAACAGTCATCGCCAGCGCAAACATTGGCTGCTACGTGCAGATTTCTAAACATCTTGAAATGCAAGGGAAAGCCATTCCAGTGCTTCATCCAATGCAATTATTGGACTATTCTATTCGGGGCGTTCAACTAGCAGACCCGCAATAAAGGTGTATTTGGGGGCGCATTTAAGAAAGCGTAGAGGGACTATCTACCAATAAATTCCAATTAGCGCTGCGATCGATCGTTAACCGTTGCCCCATGACCGCCAAAAAATCTCGCTCACACAGTAAAGCATAGCGATAGCTAGAAAATTGTTGGTTGTCGATGCTCATATACCGATTCAGTAAGCTCTCTAGAAGCGCAACAATCTGTCCCGACTTTTGGCTCCCCGCACTCAAGACCCAATCTGCATAAGCATGGCGCGGTAAGCCCACAGAAATTAACGACTGACCCAGAAAATGTAGCAATCGAAAACGAGGCACAATGGTAGCCAAAGTGAGTCCAATTTCTTCGTTCCAAGCTGTGGAAATTAAAAAATCGGTATAACGTTGAATCACCGCATCAGGCGTCAAGGGCATCGGAAGATCGCCCCATTTGGCCGCGATTTGGTGGCGAACTCGGAGACTAGAGACACTTTCAGTCATCAACTGATGTAAAGCCGAAAAGCCTTCCCAATCCGGTGCTTTGGCAGCAGCAACTCCGTAGGCTCTAGCACAGGCTTCCTGACAGAAGGACTCTTGACGCAGATATTCAACAAATCGATCCTTGGGTAAAGAACCATTGCTTAGCTGCCGAATAAAAACACTTTCCAAACAGGCTTGGGTTAAATCCTCATTGGCGCGCCATAGCTCTTCTGATCTCAGCATAGTCATCCTTTGTCTCTTGAACGGCAGCAGAGCCGTACCGCATGATGCGGGGCGATCGGCCTGTTAATCCTTGCATTAGTCGCAGCACTGTCGATCGAATTGGACTAACATGTTGCAAAACCCACAAGGACATCCGCCTTAAAATTACGATGGGTAAGATTTGATTAGAAAAAACACGAGTTAGGGTATCTGTTAGGCCTAATACCAACAAATTCTCCCACATTCTCCACCGTTCATACTGTTTTAAAACTGACAAATTTCCGAGGTCTGTATGAGTTCCGATCGTTTTTTGTACAACATTGACCAAGGCTGCGGCATCGCGGATTCCCAGGTTAATCCCCTGTCCTCCCACAGGATGACAACAATGGGCTGCATCCCCAATTAGAGCGAGTCCTGGCTGGACATATTGCATACTATGCAACAATCTCACTGGAAAGACTGAGGGTTTCCCCACTAAAGTTAGCTGACCCATATGGTCTCCGTAACGATCGCGCACCTCCGCCATAAAGTCAGACTCACTGAGATTCAAGATTCGATCGGTATCAGAATTCAGCGCCGTCCAAACAATCCTACAAAGTCCATTCGGTAAGGGCAAAATTGCAAAGGGTCCATCGGGCTGAAAGCGTTCGTAGGCGATTTGGTCATGGGGATATTCGGGTTGGATGAACGCGACGACACAAGATTGCCAGTATTTCCAGCCGATGGTTTTGATGTGGGCAGCGGTACGTAAGGGGGACTGGCTGCCGTCTGCTGCAAGGACTAGAGCGGTCTTCAGTTGCTGGGTTCTGCCGTTTTGGTCAATGGTGACAAGGGTGTGGCGATCCGATCGCGCAGTCTCTAGGACGGTTGCTGGGCAAATCCAGTCTACATTGGGCAATCGGCTCAGTTTATCTTGAAGTGCATCTAACAAAACCCGATGCTCTGCGACATAGCCAATAGTTTCTGCTCCAATGTCCTCCGGCAAGAACTGCACAACCTTGCCATAGTCACCATCTGAAAGCCGAACCGATCGGTAGGTTTCCACCTGGGGTCTGATGGTTTGCCATAAGCCCAAATCGTCAAACACCTGCGCGGAGAGAAGGTTGATTGAGTAAGCCTGCCCGCGACTAACGGCAACGGATTTGGAAGCGGCTTCGACGACCGCAACCCTCAGGCCCGTCTGCCCGAGGCCACAAGCTGCGACAGCCCCCACAATTCCACCGCCCACGACGACCACATCATATTCAGAATATTTAGGGATAAAAGTCATTGAAGTCGCACTACAAAAAATTATTAAACCCATTTACATATCTTATTCTGTTCTGATTAGCGATGGAATGCAAGGGCTGAAATGCGATCGGGTAAGCCTGACATAGTTCTGATGTGGTTCTGATGTGGTTCTGCTCCGATATTTTCATAATATGGAATGGCTAATTTACTAAAAATTTTAATTTGTCATCACCCGATCGGGTGAATCGATCGAGTGAAAAGCATCTACCTGAATAGATGAAGTCCATTGATGGAGTCAGCGTCTATCGTTATTACCGTATAGAGCACAGGCTTCGGATTGGCAAGGGTGGGGGCATCCTAGCTAGTCTGAAGTTTTTTTATGGGCAAGGGGAACAAAGCCACGAGCCGCTACCAATCCCCTAAATCCTCGTCATTGTCGTCGTTTCCGTCATTGTCTTCTTCGATCGGTTCTGGCTTTTTCGATTTACGACTGTTTTTGGGTTGAGTTGAACGAATGGGCGCGGTGGGCACTGCGGTAGGCACTGCGGTGAACATTTCAATGGCAGGCGTTTCAATGCCGTTGGGTTGCTCTGGGTTGCCTTCTGAGGCGTCTTCTAAGGTCAACCGAATCGTGCGCGAGAAGCCTTCGCCATTTGCATCACCGATCGTAATTTCGATGGTGTCGCTGCAAAGCCGATCGAGATGGGAAAGTAAGCCTCTTAGGTGGGGGGTACTGGCTCCGGTATCGACGTAGAGGCGTTCTGAAAGTTGATTCATTTTGCGCCAAGAGCCGTGGAGTCTTGCGATGGTATTTTCAAGAATTCCGGCTTGGTTAACGAGTTCGGCAGTGGTGTTGAGGACGCCGAGACGAAGGGCTTCTTCGAGGGCGAGTTCTAGATCAATATTGGATTCAGTTAGGGATTGGACTTGATTTGCGCCTTCGAGATAGCGGGCGAGATATTTGGCTTCGGCGGTGACTTGTTTGAGGGTGTCGAGGTCGGGGCTTTCGGCCATGGCTTCGCGAATGGTGTCCTGATGGACTTCCGGCAGGCGTTCCATTTGCTTGACGAGGGGGGCAATGTAGCGCGGTGGGATGGTTTGGTCGGCGGCTTTCGATCGTAATTCTTCAGGCACCAGGTCCGAGGTCATGGCGGTCCATTCGTCGGAGAGTTGTTTGACTTCGCGGCGGGTGATTTTGTGGCCTTGTTTGGCGGAGTCGGCGATGACTTGCTGGACTTCGGGCGAAGATTGAGCGGTTTCGATGAATGCCCGTTTCGTGAATTGCTTGACATCTTCAGTTTCAAGATAGCCGTCTCCAAACAGTTGGTCGGCGCTATTGGCGAGTTCAATGAGGTTGTAGGCGTGGCTTTTGCTGATTTCACGGTCTTTGAGCCAGTTTAGAAATCCAATGCTGCGGGTTTCGCCTGCGATTTTTTCACGATCGCGCACTGTTCGCAAAATTTTGCCGCGCCAGATGTCGGTTTGGAGGTCGAGGCGATCACACACTTGCCATGCGATTTCTATTTGCTGCTGAAAGTCATGGCTACTCAGGGTTTCATCTTCTGGATCCGGAATCGGTAGCCTTAGATCAAAGGTAAAGTCGCCCTCTGCAAAGTTTGAGAGGTTAATTTCGTTTTTAGGTGACGGGATGCTGCTTTTGGGTCGATCGATTGCCTGAACCATAACCTAAATTTGCCTTACTACATGCTCAAACCGCTAACCATTATTACATGCCTCGCGAAGCGGGAAACATGCGGCGAGAATCAGGCATTGGAACACCCCGAAGAAAACCCTGATTTCAGAACAGAACTTCGATCCCTAATCTTTTTCGGTCAATCAACCGAGTTCAGAGTAGATCCGTTAGATAAAGATCTCGCTCCAAGAGGCAAGCATGGCCGCTATTCGGGAGCAAGATTAGCTTTGACTTAGGGAGCAATCTCTGAAGAATGCGAACCTCGAAAGCCGATGGCAATACTCGATCGCGTTCTCCAGCAATTAGAACAACCGGAATATCTACGAGTTTTGAGACAACTTTATCCACCTGAAACCGTTTTAACAATGCTAAGCGCCAAGCCGCAGACCGGGGATGGACCGAGAGCATTGCGTCTACCAACCGCTGCTGATCTTTAGCCGTAACTCGATCGGCATTCGTTAAAAAACTGGCCAAAATCTTAGCTGAGAAGGAATACATCATATCGGGCAATAGATTAGAAAGAGTGCTTCCAGTCGCTAAGAGTGGAAATCGGGAAAAAGAAGAAGCCGGGTTGATCAACACCAGCTCATCCACGGCTTTTCCAATGTGTCCGGCTACTTGCATTGCCAAACAGGCTCCAAACGACTCTCCACATAAATACAGCTCTTGTCCGTCCGATCGTTCTGAAAGGATCAGTTTGACTGCTTGCTCCGTCAGATCCAACCAATGACTTCGATCGTCACTCGCAACCGCAAATCGACGAACATCAAACCGCTTCATCAATCGCTCAGCCTGCTTATCAAGCAGCCATCCTGTGCCGTCCATCCCCGGGAAAAACACAAATAGGGGTAAATGTGGCTGAGTCAATTGAACGGGTAAGAAGCGAATAGAAGGGGTCTGCATAATTTAGGCGGCAAGGAGTTCAGAAATCTGCCTCGATAGAAGAGTGGTCATATCCTTTACCACCATACTCGCTTGACGGCCATGATAACGATCGCGATAGGGTTTAATCGAAAAAGGTTGACCCACGCGAAGGATGACGTCTTGATACAAAACCACAGGATGCCAGCCATCGGATTTAAACAGGGGTTCTGAGGGGTCGATTTGGTGCAATAGGCTGAGAGGAACAGCAGGACATTTCCATTCAGATTTAGAACAAATAGCGACTGGTAAAATCTGCATATTTGGGACCGCTGTTTGCAATGCCAAATGTGCAAATCCACGGTAAAAATGGCACAAATCCTTAGGCGGCGGTGGATTTAGCATCGGGGAGACGCCCTCTGGGAAAATGCCAATCGTCTTACCCCGATCGAGTAGGTCAGTCGCGTGTTGCATTAGATTGGGGTACCAGTCCCCATCGCTCAAAGGAAATCCTCCGCAAGTCTGCAAAACTTCTCGTAAAACCGGAACATTGCCCATATAACGATGACAAACAAAATTAATAGGGATATTCAAACAACTGGTGAGCAAAAAAGGATCTATAAAACTACGATGATTACAGACCACGATCAGCGGGTTAGATTGAGCGCTAGCGTTGGGTAGGTATTCTAGATTTTGTACCGTTACCTTAATGCCTAACAAACCTAGTAGATCTTGAGCAATGGCTGTAGTGTGACGATCGAAGGGTACGATCGAGTCTAGTAAGTTCATGACAAT
>JANMIS010000625.1:0-2726 GCA_031375925.1 Synechococcales cyanobacterium OTE_70_concoct_197_sub | reverse complement strand
GGGTTTGCGGGGACGTTGATGCGGGGAAGTGAGCATAATGATGCGTTTTATATGGAAGGCGAGCGGGTGCGGACGGTGACGAACCGATCGGGCGGGATTCAGGGCGGGATTTCCAATGGGGAATTTATTACGTTGCGGATTGCGTTTAAGCCGACCGCGACGATTCGTAAAGAACAAGATACGGTGACGAATGAGGGGGAGGCGGTGACGCTTTCTGCCAAGGGACGACATGATCCCTGCGTATTGCCCCGTGCGGTGCCGATGGTGGAGGCGATGGTGGCGTTGGTGCTGTGCGATCATTTGTTGCGGCAGCGGGCGCAGTGTGGGGATGCGTTCTTGAATAATGGGTTGGGGGTATGAGCGAGTTTTTTGAGTTTGAGCAGGATTTTGTGGCGTCGCTCAGATGTATTCCGATGCAGGTGCGGTTTAAGTTAGACACCTGTGGGGTGAAGCTGAAGCTACATCAGTGGAATGTGCTCACGCAGGACGATCGGGTTCAATTGCTCGATCGCTCTTGCGAAACTTTGGCAGAGGCTCAAGTTTATCGTAAGTTTTTGCAGGAATTGATTTTGGCCAGGTCCGGGGAGGTGGCGAGTTTGTTGAGCATTGAAACTGATCCCGATTGGTTAAATGATTCGCAAATTCCCAATTCGGTGATGGAAAAGGCTACGTCTGTTGGGGAAACGGTTTTGATTCAACAATGGGCGGAGTTAAGGCCACTTCAACGGTTTGCTTTGATTAAGTTGAGCCGATCGGGCCATGAAAATAGTAATTTTCGGCCTGCGTTGGAGGAGTTTGGTTTGGTTTAATCTTCGATTTACTCATTTGGGGCGATCGTCTGTAAAGTTGTCGATCGCTTCAACAAGGCCTTCTGAGTATTGTTTGAAGGTCACGCAAAATGATTGTTATGAACAACCATTTCCGCAGCACAAGTGATCGGAGTCCGATCGGGTTTTGGCGGCGAAATGGTTGGCACAATTTTTAAGCTAAACCTTTAAGCTAAGCCTTTAAGCTAAGCTGCAACCGCTGCTAGTTCTTCAGCCATCGCTCGAATAACATCCCCCTGGGTCAAAATGCCCACTAGCTTTCGGCTAAACATATCCACTACAGGCAGTCGATGAATACGGCGCTCATTAAAAACCCTTGCCGCTTCAGCCAAGGAATGGTCTCCGGTAATGGTAATCGCATGGGGTGTCATGACATCGGCAACGGTTTGTCCGAGGGCTTTATGCAATTGCCGATCGCGCGTCATGGGATTATTTAAATAAATCACACTGTCCAAAATCAATAAATGGGGCGGCGGTAACACCCCTGACTCCTGCCACAGCAAGTCCGTCTCTGAAATCATTCCAATCACTTGCTCATTCTCATCCACTACAGGTAAACCACTAATGCGGTGCTCTGCTAGTAGGGCAATTACTCGATCGAGACGCATATCCACCGTAACGGTGTAGGGGTTGCGTGTCATAACGTCAGCAATACGTTTTTTCATGGTAAATCCTCTTTGTTATGAAGCGAAAGGGAAATATAGATTCGTGATTTTAGTTATAGACTCACTGAACCTGACTTCATTATAGAAAGAGTCAGTTCATCTTTAACATCCTTCACATACCTGTAACTACCTGTAACATAGTTAAGGACAGCTCCCATTTAGGTTTTTCATGTCTCGATCGACCGTTCTACTCATACTTTCAATCGTAATCTTGGTGCCCTTATCGATCGCTGCCAAAATTCTAGGATGGGGTGAAACGGCAATTTTCTTCACCTCAGCGGCTGCCATTGCCCCCCTCTCTGTCTGCCTCGCCACCTCCACCGAAAAAGTCGCCCTCGTCACTGGACCGACGATCGGTGGATTGGTCAATGCATTATTTGGTAATTCGACAGAGTTGATTATTGCGATCGTTGCTTTACGTAAAGGATTAGTGGATATTGTTGAAGCTAGTATTACCGGAAGTATCCTCGGGGCATTGTTGTTATTGTTGGGATTAGCGATGTTGGCAGGGGGATTACAATTTAAGGAGCAATCCTTTCGTCCCATTCGGGCAAGAGTGAATGGAATCTCGATGACATTGGCGGTGACTGCGATCGCCGTCCCTTCTATGGTGATCAACACATCCAACCTCGTTGACCCTTTGGCCATTCACAATTTATCTTTGGTTGTCGCCACGATTTTGATCATTGTCTATGCCTTAACCTTAGTATTTTCCCTCAAAACCCATAGCTATCTCTACCAAGTCAGCCAACTCGAAGAAGCAGAAGAAGAAAAACCCAATATCTGGGTATGGCTCTTACTGTTATCCCTATCAACTATTGCGATCGCCTTAGAATCGGAACTGTTCGTCAGCGTCGTCGAATCCGAGACCACCCGATTAGGTCTGACCTCACTGTTCACCGGTGTGATTTTATTACCATTAATTAGTGATATCGCAGGCTATGTCACCGTTATTCGACTGGCCCGTCGGAACAAAATGGATTTGGTCATGGCCACAATTTCGGGGGACAGTTTATTAATTGCGCTGTTTGTTGCGCCTGTACTGGTATTTATTGGACAGGCGATTGGTCAGCCGATCGACCTGAATTTTAATCTTTTTCAAGTCATCGCCGTTGCGATTGCCGTCGCTGTGACAAATCTGATTTGCTTTGGAGGTCGATCGACCTGGCTAGACGGCACTCTGCTTCTCGCCACTTACTTGGTGCTGGGTGTTGCTTTTTATTACCACCCAGAG
>JANMIS010000536.1:0-2125 GCA_031375925.1 Synechococcales cyanobacterium OTE_70_concoct_197_sub | reverse complement strand
TGGCGGTTGAGGATGAGGATTTGACGGTGCGATCGAGGGCCGCGCTGGCGGGGAGGCGATCGGATTCTTTGGAAACGCGGGAATCAATTCGGGTTGGACTTCAGGAGATTCGGGAGGGGAAGACGGTTCCGGCAGTTCCAGCACTGATGGATCTTCAGAACCGTCTTGAGCAGGAATTTGGGGAATGAGTTATTCGATCGGGTCAATGATTAAGCTGCAACCAGCCCTTTAGGTTCTGGAATCGGCTGTCCTTCCTCATGCCAAATTTCTAGAAAGGTCTCAATTACCTCTAGTCCTGATTGTGCAGCTTCCTGGTAGGTATTGCCTTCTGTGCAAGGCATCATCACACGACCAACAAATTCAGGAATTGTCACCACGAAAATTTGGTCGATTTCCGACCATTGAATCACCATGCTGTAGTTGTTTTTCATAAATCTCCTTGCTCCTTTAAAAACTCTAAAGCTATCTTCAGACGACGTTCCAGGTAATCAGGTACATCATCGCCATCTTTACGAGCAATTACGATCGGCTCGACCAGGAGGGGATGTTTCCAGACGGTAGTCCTAAAAAGGTAAGGATGCATTGTAGTGATGAATGAAGTACCAGATTGCTCCAATGTGATTGTCCAACTTCTTAGAAAAAGACAACGTTTTTCGTACCAGTCGAGAGATTCTTTGGCGTAACGTGCAGTTAAATCGCTCTATATAATTGGTTTTCCCACTTTCTTTGCCAACGGCTCGATGTCTCTTACTGGGTAGGACTGCTGCATAAGCCGCCCAAAAGTCGGTATAGCAGATGGCACATTGTCGGTAGACTGGAGGCAAAGATTGCCACAAGGCTTTGGCTCCGGTTTCAGAACGGTCTCCAATATGGACACCGACAATTTCTCGTGTCTGGACATCCAAAGCTAGCCAGACCCACTGCTTGTTTCCTTGATGACCGACAAATGACCACAACTCGTCGCATTGGATCGTTAAACGCCCTTTTTTTTAGCTCGCACGCTCACCTGTTTGGGTACAGCGGCATATTTTGCATTGACGTAGCGTTGCAGCCAGAGTTCGGAAACGCCCGTTACTCTCGCGATGCCTGCCAAAGCGAGGCGTTCCAGCAACAGTTTGTCAATCAAATCCCGGGTGGCTTGATCAATCACTCGATTTTGCGGGTCTTGCACAAATTGTCTGCCGCAGTCTCGACACTTAAAGTTCTGTTTGCCGTTGTGAATTCTGCCATTCTTGACAGTGTGTTGTGATTCACAGCTTGGACAAGAAATTATCACTGCTCACACCCAGAGAATCTAAACGTCAACCATCATTCTATCCTTACTTGTTTAGGACTACCCTTTCTTGAATTGTCGTATTTTTCTGGGCATTGTGTCACCTTGTCCATTCCACAGGATACTTTGGCAATACTTCAAAGGAAGCGCCCAGTATCATACTGGGCGAAATGATCATCCTTTTATCGTAATTTCAATGCTGTCCTCACTCACTCCATAATGCTTTGCCAAACCAGTTTTGGCATAAGAAATAGTGAACGATTCTGATACTGGCTTTGAAACTTTTTCAAATTTTAAATTAGCTAAATTGATTCCTAAATCGTCAAGAGAGGTATAACGTACTGGATTTTGATTTCCTGGCCAAGAATCAGCAATATTGATTAAGGCGTACTCAGAAATACGCACCAAATAACGTTTCTTACCACTGTTGCCTGTATAGGTATATTCAACTCCACTAATTTTCCCTACTAAAAATGAGCTTTTGTGATTAGCACCTTGTGAACTACAACAAACAAGAAATTGACATTTTTTTGCTCTATCTTGATCTAAGACCCAATCATAGTCACCACCACGATCAAGGATATCGTCCAAGCTATTTCCCGTAAAAGTCTGAAGCGCAGTATTCATATTTGAAGATCCAGAAACTATACAACTATTATAGCCAAAGTATCTAATAATGTCAAGTACTTTGGCTATACTTTGGCCATACCTTAGGACTGAGTGGTCTATCCCGCTACTAAAGTCTTCTCCGCCTTCACCACCCGTTCAAACGTCACCCGAATCGAGCAATCCCGGCAGACATCCTCAATATGTTCCAAACAAGGCTCCTCATAGCCAAACAAATGCAACCGC
>JANMIS010000598.1:0-1995 GCA_031375925.1 Synechococcales cyanobacterium OTE_70_concoct_197_sub | reverse complement strand
GGCACCGAGGATTTAGGGAGTTTTGATCTAATCCATTTTAACTTGGGACGAGAGGACTCGCTGGAATCAAAACACTCAGATTTGGATTCATCGTCCATAATGATTTGGGATTATAGGTAGAATTATGGGACGCATTTTTCTGTCCGCAGGACATGGCGGTGTAGAGAACGGAATCATTGACTCAGGGGCGGTGATCACGGGGAGCACTGAGGCGCGGGAGATGATTTTGCTGCGGGATTTGTTGCAGGCAGAACTGCGATCGAGAAGCCTCGAAGTGCTGTCGGTGCCGGATGATCAGAGTTTTACTCAAACCTTGGCTTGGATTAATCAGCGCGGGCGCAATGATGATGTGGCGCTGGAACTGCATGGGGATGCGGCGAATAATCCTTTGGTGCGGGGCTGTAGTGCGTTTTATATCAATCAGAATGATCTGCGTCGTCGTCACGCGGATTTATTATTGCTGGGCATCACAAAAAGGCTACCAAATTTACCGAATCGAGGGGCAAAACCGGACACGACGATCGGGGTAGGAAATTTAGCGTTTTGTCGGCAGTTGGTTACGCCGTCGTTGTATTTGCAAGTTGGCTTTTTAACCAATGTGGACGATCGGTTCATTTTACAAAACCAACGGCGAGAGTTGGCATTAGGGATTGCAGATGGGTTGCAGGCTTGGATGAAGGACTTGGACGCTCCGAATCCGGGTCAAGTGTATCCCACTATTAATATCAATCTGAACAGTCAAGTCTATGGTGAAAGGGGCATTTTGGTGAATGGGAATGCTTATATTCCGATTGATTTAGTCGATCGTTTAGGCGTTGATCTTTCTGCTTTGCCTAGCGTTCGTCGTTTGAGTTACGGTAGCGTTGTGTTTGTGAAGGCGGTGGAGTTGCGGGATTATAATATTTCGGTCGGCTGGGATGCGCCGAGTCGGACGGTGATTTTGAAGTCGATTTTGAAAATTTGTCCTGGGTCTTTCGATCGGATTATGGATCATGGGAAGACGACTGAATTACAACTCATGATGTTCTTGAAAGGCACGAATGAGTTAGCGATTCGGGATTTTCCGGAGATTGGGAAGCTGTACCGCGAGGAGGGGGCGATCGAGGGGGTTGATTACGATATTGCGTTTTCTCAGATGTGTCTGGAGACAAATTTTCTACGATTTGGGGGTGTGGTGAAGGCGAGTCAAAACAATTTTGCGGGCCTTGGAACGCCAGGAGGTGGACCAGAGGGGGCTTCGTTTGGGAGTGCGCGTTTGGGGGTGCGTGCCCATGTGCAATTGCTAAAAGCCTATGCAAGTACGGAGCCGTTAGTCCAAGAAAGTATTAATCCCCGGTTTCGGTTTGTGACGCGGGGGATTGCGCCGTTGGTGGGGCAGTTGAGTGGGCGGTGGCAGGCGGCGACGGATTATGGTGATAGGGTGTTGGCGATCGTGCGGCGGTTATATGAGTTGTCGTCGTTGCTATAAACCGGACTTTGCTAACGCAACGCTTCGCGAACGGCTCCGCTCAGTCCTCGAAGATTCCGTGGGCTGAGCGGAGTCGAAGTCCAAACCCCACGACAGAACTCAAAACATTTGGCGTTCTATTTTTGGATGTTATTCAAAGATTTCAAAGCTACTTTTTGCACTTTGAGATCGCTGTCTAATGTCAAAGCTTCCAAGACTGGAATGGCAGTTTGAATTTCAGGTCCGATCGTTCCCTTGGTTGCTGCTTGTCCGATCGCGACTGCGACATAGCGACGAATTAACGCATCTGGGTGTTTGTCGTAGCTAATCACCGTTTTAAGATTTTCAGCGGTTCCAGAACTGCCCCAAGCCAGGATTTGCTGACTTAAGGTTTGCAATTCAGGAGTGGAGGGCCGTTGTGGATCATGAATTGCCGCGAAGGGAACTTGCTGCACCACGGGTGAAATATCAAACTTAGCGACGCTGCTATGGCGAGTTGTTGGGATTGAAAATTCAGACTGAAGGGGTTCGCTGACCTGTGTGGCTTC
>JANMIS010000499.1:0-3543 GCA_031375925.1 Synechococcales cyanobacterium OTE_70_concoct_197_sub | reverse complement strand
AAAAGTGCAATAATTCAAGTGATTTCCTGTGAAATTACTAACTTAGAACTCCCATTTGTTCTAATTCTATGAAAGTTTTCCCTCCTCAATCGATCGTTGTTAAGGTCTTCCACTGGATTAATCTCCTCGCAGTGAGCACCATGCTCCTCAGTGGCCTACAAATCTACAATGCAAATCCCGTTTTTGGTGGACGGGAGGGTTTGCATTTGCCGTCGATTTTCTTGTTAGGGGGCTGGCTGGCGGGAGGTAGAGATTGGCATTTTGCGGCGATGACGGTGTTCTCGGTCAATCTGTTGTGCTACGGGCTGTATGTGGTGCTGAGTCGGCGCTGGAATATTCGGTTTGTGAGCGATCGGGATGTGAAGGCGCTTCAGGGTGAGAATGTTAAACGTAAGTTTTATGCTTGGCATCGTATTGCTTATACGGCGATCGTCCCGGTTTTGCTCATTGCAATTTTGAGTGGAATTGGCATGTATAAGTCGGCGCAGTTTGATTGGATTGTGAAACTCTTTGGGGATGACTGGCAAGCTTTACGCATCGCTCATTTTATGACGGTGCCGATCGTACTAGCTTTTATTCCAATTCATGTGCTGTTAGCGCTGCGAGTGGGTCAGAAAAAGCTGATTGAGTCGATGTTTTGGTAGGTGAGTTAATCTAACGGGTAAATCGCTTGAGATCAGGATTGAATTTGGTTTTGAGTTTGTCGAGTTCTGATTTTAGGACACCTTTGCTGGTGGTGGCATCGCTGACGGAGCGCCAGGTTGCGCTGAGAATCGACCATTCCTGAATCAGAGATTGCAACTGAGCGTTGAAGGGCATTTCGATGACTAGGGCGCAGCGATCGGGCTGACCTTGGGAGAACAGCAAGAGGTGATAACGACCCCGTTCCCCTAGTAGCCGTAAGGTGTCCTGACCTTGGGGGGTGGAGAGGTCGAGATATTGCGGGAACCACCTGGGGTCTCGATCGGGATGGCCTGCACGGTTATACAATGCGGTCATCCATAGCGCCATGGGATGGGGCGAGGGCAGACAGATCATGTTTTTGTAAGTGCGGTTATACATTTGGTGCATTCGGATTTGTTGCACTTCGCTCTCTGGAAGCATGGCCCAAACCAAGGGCAACCGTTTTTGACAGATTTCTAAGGGCTGGGTGAAGGTGATGAGTTGGTTGGTTGGTTTGTCTTTGGGCCAGCAGGCTTGATGGTATAGCTCATCCACTACGGATAGCGTTAGCCTGGGGGTGATGGTCTTGACTTCGCTAGAGTCTTCAATGGTGCCCGTTTGGCGAGTCGCATCTGGCGCTGAGACGGGGATGGAAGCGGTCTGCGATCGTTGACGACCAATACTGTAGTGCTCTTCTAGGGGTTCGAGCTGTTTAAGAATTTCAATGACGGATTGGGGGCGGTCTTTCGCTTCCTTGGCAAGGCAGGACATCACCAGAGATTCAAGGGCGCGGGGGAGATTGATGCTGGGGTGCGCGACTTTGAGGGCTTTGGGCTTTTGGGTGGTGTGGGCGCGGTACCATCCGGCGAAGGTATGGGTTTCGGCTTGGAGGGGAATCTGCCCGGTTAGCATCTCGAACATCATGATGCCGAGGCTGTAAATGTCCGATCGGGCGTCGAGTTCCCGGCCTTCCATTTGCTCAGGTGAAGAGTAGACCATCGTGCCCATGAAGGTGCTGGTTTGGTTGGCGTCTTCCTGGAGCACTTTAGAAATCCCGAAGTCTAGCACCTTGACCAGTTCGCCGAGGCTTTGATCTTGCATGACCAGCATGTTGCTGGGTTTGATGTCGCGGTGGATAATAGGGCAGAGGGCACCGTTGACGTCAATGCCCTGATGCGCAGATTGAAGTCCTAAACAAATTTGACGCATCATGGAGAGAAAGCGTCGGAGTTCGAGGGGCTGCCTGCGGACGATTTCGTTGAGTCCATCGCCTTGCAAATACTCCATGACGTAGTAAGGAACGCCATCGCTGTCGAAGTCATAGTCGCTGACCCGGACGATGTGAATACTTTTTTGGCCGAGTTGGGCGCAGATGCTGGCTTCGTTGCGAAAACGATCGCACATTTTGTCGCTGATCAGGCCCTTGGATAGAACTTTGACGGCGACCAGTGCGCCGCCAAGCCGCATGTCTCTGGCTTTATAAACACGGCCCATCGCCCCTTTCCCGATCAGGTCCAACATCTGATAGCGATCGTTTAATAATTCAAGTTTGGCTTCAGGCTTGGACATTGAGGGGACCATTACAGGAATGGAAGTCATGGTGGGGCACAAAAACGGATCAGCAGAAATTAAGAGTGGCAGGATGCAATTCGATCGCCTGTCCCAGTATCGACAGAACCCTCAGTAAAATCAACGTATTTCCAATGCTGACCATTGATTATTTGGAAGTGATTCGCGATGGGTTCATTGGGGTGCGCGTTCGATGATTGCTTCGAGGGCGCTGTTGAGGTAGTGTCCGGCTAGGATTCCGCTGGAGAAGTGGTAGCGATCGTCTGTGACTCGGTACAGGGTTTCAAATCCGCTGCGGCGTTGCCGATCGCCCAAGGCCCAATATCGTTGAATAATCGAATCCGGTGCAATCCAGCCTTCACCCTCCACCCGCCCTAGCTCTGTATGTTGCAGAACGTAAGTGTAGCGTTGATTCCCGGTATCGAATCGTCCTCGGTACTGAAAGTCAATATTTTCATGAGCATCATCGGCAAAGACCAGCCGCATGACCATGTTGAACCAGTCATCCCGGCTCCAGGTAATGATGATTTTGCCTTTGACGGGCACAGGCATTGCGCCCTTGTCTAGCCAAGTGCCTTGAAGGGTCCAGGTGCCAGATTCTAATAGAAAGGTATGGCTCACAGGCTTGTCTCGATGGACTGAACGTAACAGAGTCCGGGCCTATGCTAGCACAGGAGATTCTAGAGGACTTGGTGAATTTCCCCCAGAAGGACAGTTTTTGTGGCTCCGGTGACTTCAGGGAGATTACCAGGGTGGTGTGTTTTGCGCCAATACGCGAGGACCGCAAAGGCGATCGCTTCTTTGGCATCGGCGTTGATTCCGGCTTCGTCGGTGGTGAGAACTTTGCTATTGGGCAAGTTAGCTTGAATGCGGGATTTGAGGTATCCGTTGCGACTACCCCCACCGCAAAGCAGGACTTCATTGGGGATTTCGGGAAGGAACTGTTGGTAGCTGAGGGCGATCGATCGGGCGGTGAGTTCGGTGAGGGTGGCGAGGAAGTCTTGGGGTTTGAGCTGGTAGGGTGTGGCGTCCTTTCGGCAGGTTTCCAAATAGGCGGCGCTGAATTGTTCGCGGCCTGTGGATTTGGGTGGGGGTTGTTGGAAAAAGCTTTGATTGAGCCAGTTTGTCACCAATTCCTGACAAATTTGGCCTGTGGCGGCCCAGGCTCCGTTGGGGTCGTAGGTTTGTTGGCCCTGGGTGAATTGGTTGATGGCGAGGTCGAGGAGCATGTTGCCGGGTCCGGTGTCCCAGCCGAGGATGGGGTTGGGGGGCTTTTCGTTGGGTTTGGGGCACGGCGAGCCATGCCCCTAC
>JANMIS010000476.1:0-9985 GCA_031375925.1 Synechococcales cyanobacterium OTE_70_concoct_197_sub | reverse complement strand
CCCGCTTTGATGGCGGCTGTCGCAGAACCCGTTGCAGATTTTTTTGAGGCGATAGTGGCCCCTTCTCCAGACGGCGGCTTGGCTAATTCCTGCTGCGCCTGCTGAACACCCTGCTTGATGCTGTAAACGGCACGACGGGTTTCGGCAACTAGGTGTTGCCGATCGGCAAAAGCTAGAGTCGCGTAGCTGGAGTATTTCTCAGCGAGGTTTTGCAATTTTTGACGATCGGTGCGATCGATCACAGGGCTGGGTTCCCCGAGAGCAATTTGAAGAAATTCGCTAAATCGATATTGATTGCCCTGAAGATCGTTAAATCCAGCTTCAGCTTCAAAGGCAAGAGCTTTTTGGAGACGGAGAAAGTCCATGGGTTTGATCTAAGCGAGAGCAACCTCAAGAGAATCTCTATAATAAATCATCGCCTTGAATTACGAACTTTGATTTCGGACTGGGATTTCGAACTGGGATTTCGACCGGATGCGATCGTTCAGGAGCGTTGCCAACAGTTAAACTAAGAATACCCGTTGGTCAAGGCCCGCTGGAAATCTTTATCATGGTGATGTGCATGATTTTCATCAATCCAAAAACTGACTTCGCCTTTAAGAAAATCTTTGGTTCTGAGCAAAGCAAAGGAATCTTAATCAGCTTCCTCAACGGCATTCTCTACGACGGCCATTCTATTATTCAAGACTTGATCATTCTCAATCCCTACCAAGTCCCGAAAATTCTGGGGGTTAAAGCAAGTTACTTGGATGTTAAAGCACAATTGAACAATGGGAATTGGGTGATCGTCGAAATGCAGGTGCTGAATGTTGCAGGCTTTGAGAAACGGGTCCTCTACAATGCCACCAAAACCTACTCATCTCAACTAAAAAAAGGTGAGCAATACAGCGTCCTCAACCCCGTCATCGCCCTTACTATTACAGACTTTGAGATGTTTGAGGAAGGCGATCGACCGATTTCGAGATCTATACTAAAAGAGAAGAACAGCTTAGTCGAGTATCCAATTTCCGATTTAGAACTCGTCTTCGTCGAACTTCCAAAATTTAAAGTTCCCCTGTCCGATCTCGACACCTTGACAGATAAGTGGATGTACTTTCTTAAAAATGCGACAGATCTGAGCGTGGTGCCGGAGAGCATGGGAGAAGTTGCCGAGATCCAGCAAGCCTTTGACATTGCAAATCAAGCGGGACTAACGCCCGAGGAACTAGATGAATTCGAGCATCAATGGATGTATATTGCAGACCAACGAGGGGCCGCTATTTTTGCTGAGCAAAAAGGCATGGAAAAAGGCATGGAGAAAGGCATGGAGAAAGGCATGGAGAAAGGCATGGAGAAAGGTGTTGAGATGACACAACGATCGATTGCCCAAAAACTCCTCTCGACGCTCGACGATGACAGCATTAGCCAGATCACTGGATTGGGTCTTGAGGAAGTCCAATTGTTAAGGCGATCGTTAGGTTCCATTTAGATCTAGAATAAAGTACTTATTAGTTATCTGTAGATTTATAGGAATCCTGATGAGTGGAGGAAGGCGACTTCAGATTCAGTTCAGGAAATCCTCTTGAAAATTTCGGACTTCTAACATAGTTTCAATGTTCCAACTGAACCCTTGTGTTTGTTCCCTTCCTTGTCCGATTTATGTTCTGATGTTTAGTTACCACGGGTTGCTCCTATGCAGGATGCTTCTGCTGTTATTGCACGCCAACTAGCTCATGATGACCAAGCCAAACGCATCTATAAGTTGCTTATTTATGTGGGTGAAGGTGCTTGGGTAGGAGAGATTGCTCTGCCCAGTGAAGCGATGATGAATCGAGGCTTATGTCAAGTTTTGCAGCAGTTTTCAGATTATGGGCAGCTTCGATCGCACCTTCATGCCAGTGTCAACACCCTCAGCAAACCTGCTGAATATTCTGAAGTGGCGGATCTGATTTTAGAGACGATCGCACAAGTCCATGGGGTCAGCGGGGATGACCCGACCACCACGTTTTTACGGATTCTGCCAGAATTAAAACTGACGCCCGAAAACTCGATTTATACCCCGATCGTCGCCCATCTTACGCCGTTACCGAATCAAATCCGCTTGAAAAAGCTAGCCTTTTGTGTAGCACAGTCTGTTTGGGAAGGGGATGTTGCTAAGCTAGAGGCCATGAGTTGGGTGGGTCTAATGGCGGCGTTGCATCAGCGCTATTCGCAGGAACTTGAGTTGACGCAGGCATTTCAGCAAGTCGTAAACCGTTTGAGTAAGCCGGTCGAATATGGCCTGTTAGCGGAGATCCTGATTACCGCGATTCGACCGCTCTATGAGGTTGTCTCCGCTGAGACCCCTGCGCCTTTTATTCCGGCTATTCTCGAAGCTTCTGTGGACCGGGTTATTGAAAGCAACGTTGCTGCGGGTAAATCTAAACAAACAATAGAGACGCCTGAAGAGCTTCCACTGGGTCATCAGATGCTGGATGCCATTCCGCCCTCGCCTTGGAGAGATGGAAAAGCTGCGGTTTTGGTCGAGTCGATCGATTCGGTAATTTTTGATCTGCACTATGACATTATGAAGCAGTCTAACCCGCTCCGGTTGAAGCATTTGCTATTGATCTTGGTCAATAGTTTGGAACCAGAAGATGCCATAGACGGCATAGATCTCCGCCAGCAAACCACCATTCCGCTACTTTCCACTGCGTTTCGCATTCACCGAAAGCCTGAAATTCTCGCCATCAAACTTCGGGAAATTGCCCGGAAATTACCTGAACCAGAGGAATATGAAGGGACGATCGATGGGATCTTGCGTGCGTTTAAACTTAGGACTGTGGCCCAAGCGAATGAAACCACGACTTCTCCAAAGCGTTTGCCTTTAGTAGAGTCGCCTGTGGTGACGGGAATTCGGGAGAATGGGAAGTATTGAGTGAAGAATGTTGAATGGGAAATGTTGAGTATTTAATTGAAATAATGTCTAATAGTGTCGTTATAGTTGAATGCTTGAATGCTTGAATGCTTGAATGCTTGAGTTGGTTGTCTCAATTAATGCTTTAGTTTAATTATTGTTCTTCGATCGGTTCTTCGTCATGACGCCTGAAATGCTTATCGCTCAATATCAATCCGGTAATGTGCAGTTTAGTGGACTCAATCTTAATCGTCTTCAACTGCAAGGTGCGGATTTGATTGGGGCTAACTTTTCTGGAAGCGATCTGCAAGGGGTTAACTTGGTTTTAGCTTTCCTGAATCGGACAAACTTCAATCAGGCTAATTTGAAGGGAGGACTGCTGCGGGGTGCGAATTTTAGTCAGGCGGATCTGTCAAGCTGTGTGTTTCGCGATGCAGACTTAATGGGGAGTAACCTCAGCCGATCGGACTTACGATGCGCGGATTTATCCTTGACTACCCTGTTAGACGCCAATCTTAGTGGAGCCGACTTACGGGGAGCTAATCTTAGCGGAGCCGACTTGCGCAGTAGCTGTTTGCGAAGTGCCAATCTTCGAGAAGAAGGCCGAGGACTGCCAGGTGCCGACTTGCGAGGCGCTAATCTGCAATATGCTGATCTTAAAGGTGCGAACCTGTCTGGCGTCAATCTTCAGCGGGCAAACCTAGCCGGGGCCAACCTTTGCGAAGTCAGTCTTAAGGGCGCAAATTTATCTGAGGCGATTTTGACGGGGGCGAAGTTGACAAATGCTTTCTTGAGCGATGCCATTTTGACCGGAGCGAATTTGGCGAGAGCGACGCTACAAGATGCCAAAATGAACCGCGTGGATTTAGTGGGTGCGGTTATGACGGATGCTATCTTGACGGACGCGACGCTCAATGGGGCGAAGTTAGCCGAAGCCGATCTGCAAAATTGTAAAATGGAGCGCGTCCGTCTTAATAAAGCTGAACTTGGACGCACCAATCTGAAAAATGCGCTTTTGTTAGAAGCCAATCTCATTGAAGCGTATCTGGGTCGTGCAGATTTGCGTGGCGCAGATTTACGTGGCGCGAACTTAATCCGTGCAGAAATTAGCAGTGCGCTCATGGCAGGAGCTAATCTTCAAGGGGCTACGTTGCCAGATGGCAGCGTTCAGGATTGAGAATCACCCCTACCCAGAATTGGGGGTTAGGGGCGGTTCATCAGGGTATATTTAGTTGCGAGCAGATCCCTAACATCCCTTCACTCAAAATTCCCCATGACCAATCTTCCAGACATCAGCCCCGAAGCTAATCCCACGCTATTTGGCAAAATCCTGCGCAAAGAAATCCCGGCCAACATTGTCTACGAAGACGATCTCTGCCTAGCCTTTCGTGACATCACCCCCCAAGCCCCCACCCATATCCTCATCATCCCCAAAAAACACATCCCAAAACTCGCAGATGCCACCCCTGAAGACCACGCCCTTCTCGGCCACTTACTGATCAAAACCAAAGAAATCGCAGCTAAAGAAGGTCTTGTCAACGGCTACCGAACGGTAATCAATACAGGTGAGGACGGTGGGCAAACCGTGTATCATCTACACATTCATCTATTGGGAGGCCGATCGCTCTCCTGGCCACCCGGTTAATTCAGTTGGTTTCTCGGTTTTTACCATGTACACTCGTCCGCTTGCCCACCTCATTGAACAGTTCCAGCATCTACCGGGCGTCGGACCCAAGACCGCCCAACGTCTCGCGCTGCACATTCTCAAGCGCCCCGAAGCTGACGTGGCCGCCTTTGCACAGGCGTTGATGGATGCGAAAAAGCAAGTGGGGACCTGTTCCGTCTGCGGCCATCTTTCTGCCGATCCGCTCTGCGAGATTTGTAGTTCGCCGAAGCGGGACAGTGGGTTGATCTGTGTAGTGAGCGATTCGCGCGATCTCATTGCGCTGGAGAAGACGCGGGAATACAAGGGCAAATATCATGTACTGGGCGGGTTGATTTCGCCTATTGATGGCATCGGACCTGAGCAGTTAAATATCACCTCTCTGGTGCGGCGAGTGAGTCAACAAGAGGCGCGGGAAGTAATTATGGCGATCGCCCCCAGCGTCGAAGGCGAAACCACAACCCTCTATGTCGCCCATTTGATCAAGCCCTTCACGAAAGTGACCCGCATTGCTTTTGGGCTGCCCATGGGTGGGGATTTGGAATATGCGGATGAGGTGACGTTGGCGCGGGCGCTAGAAGGAAGGCGGGAGCTGGAGTGAGGACGGAGGGCGGAAGATAGAAAAGCAAAAAACGATCGCCAAGGTTTAAATCCTTACGATCGCTCTTTCAAACCTCATGTCCCCCCAGAATCGGGGGTTAGGAGGCCGCCGTCTTATTTCATCTTGGACTTGATAAACGCCAAGATTTGAGCTTGCTGCTTTTTCAGGGCATCGACTTCGGCTCTGAGCTTGGTCACTTGTGCAGTCAATGCCGTCAAATCCGCACCGCCACCCGCAGTAACAGATGCGGTGGCCGCTGGAGCCGAAGCTGCCACGACGGGACGACGCTTTGCCTTGGCCATGGAAAGCTTGATGGCTTCGATCAACTGCTTCTGGTCAAAGGGCTTCTGGACAAATTCAAAGTACTCGAACGGTTCTTTGATTTTTTCTGTGACTTCTTCTTTGCGCCCCGACATCAACACTAACGGAATAGATTGCAGATCGGCTTGGGCTTGAATCTGCTGGAACACTTCCCAACCGCTCATGCGCGGCAAGAGAAAATCCAACATAATCAAGGTCGGGCGCTCTTGACGCACTAGATTAATTCCCTGAACACCATCCTTCGCTTCGAGGACTTCAAAGTTTCCCTTCGGCAGCATGTCACGAACCATATTTCGAATGACCGCGCTGTCGTCGATTACTAAGACTTTATGACTTGCCACAATTCAATTCCCCTTGCGAATGACTGCACTCGGTAATATTAGATTCAATACAATTGTTACGCTGAATACTGGCGGAGTTTTGACGACTCCCAACCCTGGTTCACTCGTGTAATTTGAGTATTATAGAGGGACGTTCTGATATTGTGCCCTAATCTTCTCAGTTCACACCCGACACGACCAAAAAACACTATCAAAAAACACTATGCAGACTCCCACCCAATCGCCCCTACTGGCTATGCCCGACTGGTTGAGAGGTCCGACGATCGGCAAAGCAAGCGAAATCTCCGAGGTCCAGCGCATCATCAAGCAGCGCAACATTCACACCATCTGCGAGGAAGGCCGCTGCCCCAACCGAGGCGAATGCTACAGTCAACGTACGGCAACTTTCTTGTTAATGGGTCCGACTTGTACTAGAAGCTGCGGGTTTTGTCAGGTGGATAAAGGTCATGCACCGATGCCGCTGGATCCGGATGAACCTAAGAAAGTCGCTGAATCTGTGTCGCTTTTGGGTCTTAAATATGTCGTTTTGACCTCGGTGACGCGGGATGACATTGCGGATGGTGGGGCGAGTTGGTTTGCTTCTACGATGCGGGAGATTCGATCGGTTCATCCTGAAACACAAATAGAGGTGTTAACGCCAGACTTTTGGGGTGGTCGGTTTGATGGTTTAGATCCCGATGTCTTGCAAACCGATCGAATCCAAACGGTGGTTAATGCCAAACCTGTTTGCTACAACCACAACATTGAGACCGTGCGCCGTTTGCAGGGCGTGGTGCGAAGGGGTGCGAAGTACGATCGTTCTCTCCAAGTCCTAGCGCAAGTCAAACGCATGGATCCTTCGATCGCCACCAAGTCCGGCGTTATGCTGGGCCATGGCGAAACTGAAGGGGAGGTGATTGAGACTTTGAAGGATTTGAGGAGCGTAGACTGCGATCGGGTGACGATGGGGCAATACATGCGGCCATCCCTAGAGCATCTTCCGGTGCAAAAGTATTGGCATCCTGATGAGTTTGAGGCTTTGGGGGCGATTGCGCGAGAGCTTGGGTTTAAGCAGGTACGATCGGGTCCTTTGGTCCGCAGTTCATACCATGCAGGCGAGGCATAAACAAACATCAGCAAAACCTACCTAAATTAGATTTGCTCCAGTAGCTTTGCCCTCAGAATTGGGGTTCCATCCCATCGTTCGATCAATAGATCTCCCTACCCCTCTGAGGTAATCGCTGCTTTCAAGGTCCGGCAGAAGCTTTCGATCGACTTTAGCCCTTCTTTGGGTGAACCTTCTGACAACCGTTTCACAAAGGCACTGCCCACGATCGCCGCATCTGCGCCCCATTCCATCACTTGCCGAGCATGTTCCGGCTGCGAAATCCCAAAGCCCACACCGATCGGCTTGTCACTCACCGTTCGCAGTTCTTGAATCACATCCTTCGTCCGTCCCGCCATCTGTGCTCTCATTCCCGTCACACCCGTCGTACTGACCAAATAGATAAAGCCCTGAGACTGACGCGCAATCGCCGCAATCCGATCGCTCGGACTCGTGGGAGCCACCAGCAAAATAACTTCAACACCATACTCCAGCGCAGGTCTCAGCAATCCATCCGACTCTTCTAGCGGCAAATCCGGCACTAGCAGACCCTTCACACCAATGCTAGAAATATCCTTCAGAAATTGATCAATCCCGCGATTTAAAATTGGGTTGTAATACATAAAAAGAACGATCGGCGCACTAACGGTCGGAATCACATCCTTCAGCATGGCCAACACGTCATCCAACTTCACCCCCCGCTCTAGCGCTCGGGTCGCCGCCGCCTGAATCACCGGACCATCGGCTAGTGGATCGGAATAGGGAACCCCAAGCTCAATGATGTCCGCACCCGATCGATCGAGTAACCGTAAGGCTTCCGCCGTGGTCTCTAAGTCAGGATCACCCGCTGTAATAAATGGAATTAATGCGCATTGGGCACGATCGCGCAATTGTTGGAAGCGTTGGGAAACGGATATCATGGGAGGTGAAAACTCTACAGTTAATTAGGGTACAGGAAGACGGGGGACAACACCTCTTTGCAATTAAGAATAGTGCAATGATTTCGTAGACAATAGATTCGCTATACTATTGCTAATCCCCCAGGCGTGAGTTGGAGAGAATCCCGATGACGACCACGATCGCAACCCCAATTCATTACCCTTCTGGAGACGGACAGCCCGTGGCAGAGACGTTTGATCATTTGTATGCGATTTTGATTACGATCGAAGTCCTTCGCCTGTACTTACAACATAAACAGGCGTGCGTTTTGGGCAACCAGTTTCTGTACTACGAAGAAGGCTCGCCGATGAAACGCTGTGCGCCAGATGTGATGGTGATTTTTGGGGTGGAACCGGGAAGTCGGGATAACTATAAGATTTGGGAAGAGGGACAAATTCCGCGAGTGGCGTTTGAGATGACCTCGCCCAGTACTAAGAAAGAAGATGAAGGGTTTAAGAAAAAACTCTATGCTGAAATTGGGATTTCTGAATATTGGCAGTTTGATCCAAAGGGGCAGTGGATTAAGGAAAAGCTGCGAGGGTTTCGGTTGGTCAATGGGAAATATGTGCCGATCGTCAGTGGTCAAAGTCTAGGCTTGGGATTACGGTTAGAAGTCAATGGGAAACTTATTTCATTTTATCGACTAGACAATGGTGAGAAGTTGTTGATTCCGCTTGAATTATATGAAAAGAAACAAGAATTTCAAGCTAAAGCGCTTCAATTTCAAGCTGAAGCTCGTCAATCTCAGACCGAAGCTCGTCAATTTCAAGCCGAAGCTCGTCAATCTCAGGCCGAAGCTCAGCAGCTTGAAGCACAATTGATAGCCGAACGATTGAAAAATGACGCAGAACGATCGGCCACTGAAGAATTACAACGACAACTCGATCGCTATCGTGAACAATTTGGTGAGCTATAGCAATCTCACGAAACTGGTCATCGTATTACCGATCACTCCAAGGCAAAAATGGCATAGCTGTTGCGAATCGGAACAATCGCTAATTCAATTCCCCGACAGGCTCGCTCCGCGATTGAAGCCAGTGCTTTGGTTGCATCCGGTTCTCTCTGTACCAGACGGTAAAGGCGATTATCATGGCGAAGTCCTGGAATTTTATCCAAATTCCCTGAGACTTGAATATTGCAAAATTGACAGGTCTCTGGATGCGTAAAAATCAGGCAAGTTGCAGATGAGAAAGTATCCGGACTGAACTTTTTAGTCGTCTTCATCGCAAGTTGATCCACAATTTGATAGGAGTCGGTCTCGCGATCGGGCGGTGCAAGGACCGCATCCGTTTCATGCACCCAAAGAATATAGCGTTTTCCCGCTTGCGTAATCGCCACCTCATTCCCCTTCATACTCGCCTTAATCGCAAACTTCAATCCATCTTTAGCTGATAACACGGTCTTAAACAAACTATAGTACTGACCATTATGGACGATCGCCGATAAGCGCTCCGCCACATCCGGCACTCGGATATGCCGAAATAAGAACTGCTCTCGACTAAAGAGAAACTTACAGTCGATACTTTGAGTCATTTGGGATGTGGCAGGGGTCGAGGACCGATCGGATATAAAAGCCATAGTTCAAGAAGCTTAGACATGAGGGGATAGGGGTCTTTCTTCATTTGCTAGACTACCCAACTTACGGTGCAATCGGTCACTAAAACACTATAAATCTCAGAGGCCACTATGCAATTAAAAACTTCATCCATACCGTTAGTATATTTTTGAGTAAGTCTGATATCTCTCATCCTCAAATGGGAATTGTTAGGTAAGCATTCTTTGATGGAGATTTTCTATGTCTACAGCAACCTTAGTGAGTTCTCAGCTTCGATCGGAACTAGGGGATTTTAGTAGCATCATTTGTTTCAGAGCGCTGGCAAACGGATTAGAAGAAGCCTTGGGCGAAAAAGCCGCGTTAATTGCCACCATTGCCGCAGGACGTGCGCGCGGCAAAAGTTTGGCGGCGGAGTTGGGATTAGCAGGCACAATGCCCGACCTAGAACTCGCCACACAACTCATGCAAAAAGCTCTGGGACCCGATGGGACAAAACTATGTTTGATCGATCGGATTGAAGAAGTGGAAAACGGCTATCGCGTGTATTGCCGTGAAACCATTTGCTCCTCTGGCGAACTCCAAGGCTCATCCCGCACCATGTCCTTT
>JANMIS010000468.1:0-2336 GCA_031375925.1 Synechococcales cyanobacterium OTE_70_concoct_197_sub | reverse complement strand
CATTTTTAAGAGAATTAGAGGGTGGCTGTCAGGTGCCGATCGGGGTGAATACTGCGATCGTGGATGGCCAGTTGACTTTGAAAGGCTTAGTTGCGAGTCTGGATGGTCAGAAACTGGTGCAAAACGAGGTTTCGGGTCCAGCCCAGGAGGCTGAGCAGTTAGGTAAAAAGCTAGCGGCGATGCTAAAGGACCAAGGCGCGATGGAGATCCTTCAGGTGATTTTTGCGGAAGCGAGGGCTTAGGATCTGGCTGGGCAAGTCATAGCCGGACTTCGACTCCACTCAGCCCTCAACTCGGTGTCTAGTGGGCTGAGCGGAGTCGTTCGCAGTGCGTTGCGTTAGCAAAGTCCACGATATGGAGTTGTTGGAAAATCCTTATCGCAGCAAGAACAATCGCAGCAATCCACCAACGACATTGATCATCCCCATCCCGAGTCCATTACCACCCCGTCCTTCATTGGACTCCGGTGGTTTTTTCATGGCGATCAAAATCTTATCGCTAGACTCAACCCCCGCCCGATCGCCCTTTGTCTTAAACAACTCATTCGCTTGGCTCATATCCCCGATCGCCTCACTCCGCTTCCCAATCTCAAACTGAGCAATGCCGCGACCAAAGTACGAAGGCGCGTGAACGGGATCCCGAGTGATGGCTTGCGTGAACTGCTCGATCGCAATGTCATAGCGCTTTTGGCGGGTGGATTCCGTGGCCCATTGGTAATATTGTTCAGCGGTGCCGATATTGCTAGGCAGGTCGATCGCTCCTTGCAATGCGGCCCCATCTAGTCTGGCATTGGTCAAGATCGCGCCCGTCAGAATGGTGCCGCGCAGATCGGTATTTCGTAAATCTGCGCCCGTTAAGTCTGCCCCGCCCAGGTTTGCGCCGCTGAGACTGGAGCCTGCGAGGTTGGCATTGCGTAAATTCGCCCCCGCAAAAATCACGCGGCTCAGATTTGCGCTTTGGAAGTTTGCGCCTTGAACGTTGGCACTTTGGAGGTTGGCCATCACCAAGCTTGCACCTTGAAGATCGCAGCGTTGGCATTCTTTGGTTGAGAGTAATTTCTGAATGTGTTCGAGGTTTTCCGCTTGGGCTACTGTTCCCACACCTGTCACACTGATTGTAACGATCGCAATAACCGTCCCCTGAACTAAATATCTGAAAGGTTTCTGGACCTGTAATGCATTGATATTCACGGACGGTATCCTCCAAAGAAGTACCCCATGGTACTGTAAGCTTCTCAAAACATTCATCAGTCTTAAACTCTCAATTCAAACTTCTCAATTCAAAATTCAGATCTCCCCTGAGACGATGCCCAAAAAACAAAAGTTCCCGCATCTACTGCGATCGAAGTGGACCGCCTGTGAATCCACCTTCGGCTGGCGGCATTTTCAAGTGGTGAATCGTAAAAACGAAGCAGAGCATGTATTCGCTGAGCTTGAATCGTCCTGTGACCCAGAGGTGCGGTTTTGGATCAATGCAAAAATATTGCGCGATCGGCGACGATGGCTACCCGGCTGGAAAACCTTAGAAGAACTCGGTATCGAACCCAGTCGCTATGAAAAAAATGTTGCTGCTCTAGTAGGTAAGGGAGATTCTGAATCTTAACAAGCAGTTTGGAGCCATTCTTGTTGTAATTTTGCCATCCATTTTTTTGTACCAAACCGACCTGCAAGAAGTCCTGCGATCGTGAAGTCTGTGTTTAGGTTTTCCCAGTGCAATCCATCTCCCATTGGTGTTACTTCAACTTGAGTCAAGTCTTGGGTCTCGGCACCCGAGAGTCCTTGAACGATGTCCACGGGAAACCTGAAGCTTGCACCACTGCGGAGCCGAACCGTGACAGTACGATCGTTCGATTCATAGTAGGCGGTGATTGCCCTCGGTTCGGTTAGACTGGCAAGCTCGGCAGCAGCTTGAGCCTGTTCAAATTGTTGTTGGAAGGCTTGATCTTCTGGTGTTGGGTTAGCCATGATATTCTTCCCATTTTTCGAGGAGGTGAGTTTGATGTTGGGTGACGATCCGGAGTGCTGCCCTAGCTTCTTTTGAACTCATGCCTTGAACCAGAATCAGACTAGGTGAGGGATCGATCGAAATTTTGGCTTGTCCCCCTGCTTTGAAAACGTGTACATGTGGTGGATCGTGGTCATCGAAGTACATTCTGATGTCGAAGCCATCTTGTCTAATCAGCGTGGGCATGGCGATTCAGTGGCATTTCTTCCATTATATCGTCCACTTTCTTCATGAGAGTGGACGATCGATTCTCGTTCCGGGATGCAACGCGGTTTATGCTTCAACCGATCGCCTTCAACCCAAAGCCTCCAAAAGCGCATCCCCCATCGCCT
>JANMIS010000463.1:0-3224 GCA_031375925.1 Synechococcales cyanobacterium OTE_70_concoct_197_sub | reverse complement strand
AATTTTTACAACGACGACGAGGTGGAAGGAAAAATTGAGAGATGGCTATTTTTACAAAACGTTTAATGTTTGACAAATCTCTTGAAACCGAGGTCGAGACGAGGTTGTCGGTTGTAAACAACGGTGTTGTAAGAGTCGAAGGTTTTGGATGAGTTCATTCGTTTTGTGGCTAGAACATCGATCGAGCAAATCTTCTAATAAGCACCCAAAAGCCCGCACCTCCAAAGCCTCAACAGCACTTCCCAGTTGATAAAACGAAGCCGCCCCAAAATCACTTAGCACCACATCCCCCGCAGAATTCACCAAAATATTATGGGCGTAGAGATCGCCATGCATAATGCCCCGATCGTGCAAGTGCGATGCCGCCAGAGCAATGCCCTGAGCCACTCGTAAAATAAACCCAGGCTCAAAGCAACGATCGTCCGCAAAAGTATCCCGCGTACAGGATTCAAAACTGGGTGGCTGGCCTAAAGGTTCAAACTCAGTGGTTAACAGTGGCAACACCAATCCCGATCGCTGCTCCGGATGACCCACAATCTGACCTAAAACGCCGATCAAGTTGGGATGTAAACCCGCTGCGACACAAGCCTGCATCTCATCGTCAGGTAAGCCATCACTCGTCACCGCCCCTTTGAAAATCTTCACGGCGATCGGAATCGATTGATCCCTTTGATGCCAAACTGCCTGATAGATTATCCCCGAAGCCCCCTCGCCTAATCGATCGCCCAGTGTTAAATCCTGCCAAGCTACTGCGATCAAATCCTTAGAGTCCCGTTCAAGGCCCAAATTCTGCCCAATCCCTAGCCAACTCAGACGCGGTAATCTTAAAAGCCAATCCGGTAACGACTCCAAGGGATTAGCCGCAAGCCTTACGAGTTCTAGATTACGACAATTTTTCATTTCCTCGGGCAGCGATCGCAACTGATTTCCGGCGAGCATTAGCTTTTGTAACCGATCGCAATGCCCAATGCTCGTCGGCAGTGTTTCGATCGCATTGTCCGTCAGAATCAACCATCGCAACAAGGGCGGCAGCGAATGCTCTGGAATTAGTCGAATTCGGTTGGCTTTAAACCCTACCATCGAGAGCGCTGCACAGTTTTCCAGCACAGCCGGAAAGATTTCAAACTTGTTTTGAGAGAGGAACAGGATCTTGAGTTTTTTAAGCCGATCGAAATCATCGGGCAGAGATTTCAAACCATTATTTGATAAATCCAAAACCTCTAATGACTCCGCTAGATCCAAAATCTCACGGGGAAACGTCGTTAAACCCGCTGCGATCGAAACCTTCGAGGCTCCCTTAAGTTGACCGGACTGCAATTGAGCGAGAGTTTCAACTGACATAAAGCCACGAGCCACAATGTTTTACGAGATCAGTCTTACGAGATCAGTATATAGGGAGAATCGGGCATCCAAACCCAGTTCTACAATCCTAGCCCGATCATCTTTTCCGGCTGCACCAGCGCCTCAAACTCCTGGGCGCTCAACAAACCCAAACTCTCGCAGGCTTGCTTGAGCGTGGAATTTGTTTCATAGGCTAACTTCGCAACCTTGGCCGCATTGTCATAGCCAATGTGTGGATTCAATGCCGTCACCAACATCAACGAATCATTTAAAAAGTGATCAATTTTTCCTGCATTCGCCTGAATTCCCACCACCATATGATCCGTAAATGAATGGGATGCATCGGTCAATAACCGAATTGAATGCAGCAAATTATGAATCATCACAGGCTTAAACACATTCAATTCAAAATTTCCCTGACTCCCCGCAAAGCCGATCGCCCCATCATTCCCCATCACTTGCACACAAACCATCGTCATCGCTTCACACTGCGTCGGATTCACCTTCCCCGGCATAATCGACGATCCCGGTTCATTGGCAGGCAGCGTAAGCTCTCCTAGCCCACATCTCGGGCCTGACCCCATCCACCGCAAATCATTAGCAATCTTCATTAGCGCGCAGGCGATCGCTTTCAATGCGCCACTGGTCATGACAATGGCATCATGAGCCGCTAAAGCCGCAAACTTATTGGGTGCAGTAACAAAGGGCAATCCGGTTAATTCGGCAATGCAGTTCGCCGATCGTTCAGCAAACTCAGGATGGGTATTTAGCCCCGTGCCTACTGCTGTTCCGCCGATCGCGAGTTCATATAATCCCGGCAATGTTGATTGAATTTGTTCTAAACCCCGATCGATCTGCGCCACGTAGCCCGAGAATTCCTGGCCTAATGTCAAGGGCACCGCATCCATCAAGTGCGTCCGTCCAATTTTGATTAAGGTGTCAAATTCTTGGCTTTTTGCATTCAATGCATCCCGAAGTTTCGTTAAAGCAGGGATCAAACCTTCATGAATCACTTGCACTGCCGCAACATGCATCGCTGTCGGAAACGTATCATTAGACGATTGAGATAAATTAACGTGATCATTTGGGTGAATGGGTATTTTGCTGCCTAAGACTCCGCCAGACAGTTCGATCGCACGATTTGAAATAACCTCATTTGCATTCATATTGGTCTGCGTTCCGCTCCCTGTCTGCCAAATGCTCAAAGGGAAATGTTGATTTAAATCCCCAGCAATCACTTCATCCGCCGCCTGAATTAACAGGGCTGCCTTATCCTCATCCAGCTTTCCTAAATCCCGATTGACGATCGCTGCTGCCTTCTTCAAAATGCCAAATCCTCGAATCAATTCCGGTGGCATCACATCCGTGCCGATGGCAAAATACAGTAACGATCGCTCCGTCTGAGCACCCCAGTATCGATCGCAGCGAACCTGCAACGGTCCCATGCTGTCTGTTTCAGTTCGGGTTTTAGGAGAAGTACTCATATTAGGATTTCAAAGCCAAAATTTCTTGTATTAGAATCGCATACTCAGGTCCATCCAAGGCGATCGAGTCATGGGCGCACTGCTAGAAATAATATCTACACCTGTTTCCGCAATACTCCGAATCCGCTCCACCGTTACATTTCCCGATGCCTCAATCAACACCCGATCGGAACAATTGCGAATCTTCTGAACCGCTAATGTCATTTCAGCAACTGCCATGTTGTCCAACATAATAATGTCAGCGCCATGATCCAATGCTTCTTGGACTTGATCCAGGGTTTCTGTCTCGACTTCTATGGTGAGTGGGTAGGGGATTTGAGAACGAACCAAGCCGATCGCCTCAGCAATGCCCCCCGCTGCCGCAATGTGGTTATCCTTAATCATGGCGGAGTCATCAAG
>JANMIS010000456.1:0-10057 GCA_031375925.1 Synechococcales cyanobacterium OTE_70_concoct_197_sub | reverse complement strand
CGTTATCTAGCAAAAGTCATCAATGTTGTCGTTAACGATAGCGGCTACAGCACTGCGACCATTGAGTTTCCGGTTGCTAATACCGAAGGAGACATCGGCAGTTTGCTCACCATGATCTTTGGTAAATTTTCCATGGCGGGCGCTGCGAAGGTGACGGCGATTCGGTTACCAGAAGACTACGGCCAGCGTCCAATGGTTGGGCTGTCGGGCATTCGCGATCGGCTCCAAGTTCACGATCGTCCCCTCGTGATGGCGATATTCAAACCCGCATTGGGACTCACGGCGGGAGATCACGCAGGGATTTTGAGAGAGGTGGCAGCGGCGGGATTGGACATTATTAAAGACGATGAGATTATGGGGAATTTGGAGATTGCACCGACGATCGACAGACTCAAAGCCTGCCGTGAAGTAATAGTCAAAACCCAGGAAACCACAGGCAAAGAACTCCTCTACGCCGTCAACGTCACAGGCCGCGCCCACGAAATTCTCGACAATGCAAGAAGATTGGTTGCTAACGGTGCAAATGCATTGCTGTTCAATACTTTGACCTACGGCTGGTCGGTATTGGAGTCTTTAGCTCAAGACCCGGAAGTAAACGTTCCTATTTTTATGCATCCGGCTCTTGCTGGAGCCTTGTGCGGTGCCCCTGACCACGGGTTTAACTACGCGAGTATTCTGGGGACATTGGCCGCTCATGCAGGTGCGGATGCGGTGCTATATCCGGCCCACTATGGCAGCTTGCCTTTTGAAAAGTCCGAGGAAATGGCGATTCGGGATGTCCTGCGATCGCGTAATGTTTTCCCTGTTCCTTCTGCGGGCATTCATCCCGGCGTGGTGCCGAGGGCCGTTGCAGATTACGGCAATGATGTGATTTTGAATGCGGGCACTGGCATTATGGATCATCCGAGCGGTCCTGCATCGGGCGTTACGGCATTCTTTGAAGCGTTGGATAGATTGGCATCGGGCCGATCGTTCATCATTGACGAAGTGCCGGATTCTGCATTGAAAACCGCGTTAAAAAAATGGATGGTGTAGTGAGAGATGCAAAAACCGATCGTTTTTTCTGATTTTGATGGCACGATTACGCTGCACGATACTTTTGTGGATTTGCTTAAGGCATTTTCGCCCCCCGGACTCGCCGAAGAACTCATGTCCCAAATGTACGCGCAAACGTTGACACTTCGCGAAGGCGTAACGCAACTCTTAGAATCCATTCCCACGGACCAAGTTCTCAACATTATTGAATTCTCCAAACCCCACCCAATTCGATCGGGCTTCCCTGAATTTCTTGACTTCCTCGAAGCCCGCAATGTGCCCTGTGTGGTGATTTCTGGTGGTATCCGGCTTATGGTCGAAACGGTCCTTGCTGATATCAAGCCGCGTCTCGCCGGACTCCATGCCGTGGATCTCGACACGACAGGCGAATTTTTTAAAGTTATTCCCACTCACGTTGGTAATACTGAGTTGATGGCGAAGGTGGATGTGATGGCAAACTACGATTTTGATGAATCTATTGCGATCGGTGATTCGATTACTGATTTTAAAATGGCGATGGCAGCAGATTTGGTTTTTGCGCGCGATCGACTCGCTAAATATTTGGATGAGCAAGGTAAAACTTACGTTGCATGGAATGATTTTTTTGATATTCGAGATTACTTAATTCAACACTGGGACCAGTAAAAATACGATGACAGACCAAACCATAAATTTACGTGAAGAACTTTGCAGCGCGGCCAAATATTTTCATAGTTGTGGCTGGATGTGGGGAACTGGGGGCAATCTTTCGGCTCGTATTGATGGCGATCGGTATTGGGTTACAGCTAGCGGCAAATCCAAAGGCAACCTCACGCCTCTGGATTTTATTGACATGCACCTAGACGGCAACTGGAAAGCTCAGCGTTCCGGCGATAAGCCCTCAGCGGAGACTTCCATTCATCAGGCAATTTATTCGCTATTTCCAGAAGCGCGGGCTTGTTATCATGTGCATTCGATCGAGGCGAATCTGGTGTCAAACTTTAGTGAGGACGATGCGATCGAACTGCCCCCATTAGAAATGGTTAAGGGGCTGGGAATATGGGAAGAAAACCCTAGTTGCTTGATGCCATTATTTAAAAATCATCTCCACGTCCCCACCATTTCTCAACAAATCAAAGACCGCTTTGCTAAGGCCCCGCCCGCCATTCCTGCATTATTGATTCGCAATCATGGTGTCACAGTCTGGGGAAACTCAAATGAGCAAGCCCGCAACAATATTGAATTAGTGGAATACATTTTTCGCTATATGGTTCTCGCGAGACAGACGATCGGACCTGGAGTTTGACAATCTAGATCCCAGCAATCCGCCCCCAACCCCCAATACTGGAGGCTCCAGACAGTCAAGTCTTCTCATATTCCCCCAGAATTGGGGGCGAGGGGGCGGTTCGTCAGAGTCTTAAGGAATGTTTTGAATCATTTCCCGGACAAAATCATCGGATAAAATTTCACCCTTTTGATAGCGCTGCTTAATGGCGCTGAGCCGTTGGAGGCGGGCGGTGGCATCGGTCGCGGCGGCGGGCGGTGGGGTAGTGCTTCCAGAGGTAGAACCCGTCAGCTTGCGGGCTTCATCTTTGAGTTGACGGGCAACGGCCATAGAGGCAATTCCTGTGATAGGCAATCGTCGTAAGCGCTGATACTCCTTGACGAGGCGGAAGGTTTGGTTGCCGTAGTAGCCACTGATGCGGAACTTGTTGGCGGTGGGGACAGCGCTACTGCCGTCGATTTCGCCGAGTATGCTTTTGCTGGTTTGACCATCGGCAAGCAGGACGATTTTGAGGTTGTTTTGAACGTCGCGAACTTGGTCGTCCACACGATTGTAGAGATCTTCGCCCACTTCGCCGTTCGCTGGAATGGCCCGATCGCGCTGAAACTGAAACACTGAGGCCCGAGTATAAGCATCCAAGGTATTCGAGTTACGCAGTGAGGTGGCGCTGCTCGAACTGCCCACTGCCACCGCATCAAATACATTACTTTCATTTCCAATTCCAAATAGGCCCCGAGGTCCCATAGCGTAGCCCAGCCCGTCGAGGTTGTCTCGCAGGTGCATCAAGACATCTTGTGTCAAAGTAAATGGCATAAATCAAAACCCAAAGATAAAGTAGAGCAAAAGAATTTCTTTCTATCATTGTGCCTGGAATTGGGCAAAGCGGCAGACTATACTCAACGGGTTGTAATGATTCGGTGCCATGTCTGATTCTTCCCCTAAATCCAACTCGCCGCAGTCTTTTTTTGAAAATATTAAGGTTTTGGTAATCGCGTTGGTGATTGCGCTGCTAGTGCGGACCTTTGTAGCAGAGCCGAGGTATATTCCGTCCGGCTCGATGCAGCCAACGATGTTGATTAACGATCGGTTCATTGCGGAAAAAGTCTCCTACCGCTTCCGATCGCCCCAGTTTAGGGAAATCGTGATTTTCTCGGCTCCCGAAGCCCTGCAAAAAATGGCTAACTACGGCAGCGATCAGGTATTGATTAAGCGAATTATTGGATTACCGGGCGATCGAATCTCAGTCCACGAGGGTAAAGTATCCGTCAACGGTCAGGTGTTGACGGAGCCTTACATCAACGAAGCTCCCAGCTATGATTGCCCTGGAACGATGCCTAGGGACAGTGATTTTTGTCGGATTGCTGTCGCGGGAGAGAGTTTTGAAGTGCCGTCGGATAGTTACTTTGTGATGGGAGATAATCGTAATAACAGTGCGGATTCCCACGTCTGGGGATTTTTGCCGAGGCAGAACATCATCGGGCGAGCTTGGCTGAGATTTTATCCCCTAAATCGTTTCGGGAGTCTTTCCTAGGATATGAGGAGCTTTGTGATCAGCTGGGGACTCAGGGAACTCATGGCCCGCTTTTCGTTTGAAAAAGGTCACCCCTGTTTTGCCATACTTTTTCTCACGGCAGATTTCTAAGCCCGGAATGTGGAATGTTTTTCCCATCGCATGTTCTGCGGCGACTTCACCCCATTCAGATAGCAATCCATACTCAACGATCGCCGACAATACAGGCTCATAAAGTTCACTGGTGTAGGGCGGATCAAAATAAATCCGATCGAACGGTTGACCGCCGCATTGCGCTAGAAGCGTGGGCATTTTTTTCAGGACATGGCCGCGAATCATCAAGACTTTATGTTCGGGCTTTGTTAGACGTTTTAGATTTGCAGTCGCAACCGCACAGGCTTCAGGTTCGCGTTCGATGCCGACGATCGTTTTTGCCCCGCGACAAAGGGCTTCGGCTCCCATAGACCCACTGCCCGCACAGAGATCTAACCACCGACAACCTTCAATAGAACCCTGCCAAATATTAAAAATTGCCTCCCGCACCTTGGAACTGGTGGGACGCATGACTTCGCCAGGGAGGGTCTCGATGAGGCGGTTGCCGTAAATTCGTAGGCTCATGGAAACTTATTTCAGAATGTGAGTCTACAGACTACCGCAAAATAACACCGAGCGATTGAATACACATTAATTAACCGTTGCAATGATATGTAAGTCAATGCTTTTTTGCCAGATGCGACGCATGATGCGTTGGGTGAAGGAGCCTCGGAGAAGATGCTTCCATCTTGACTGTTGACTCTCTCCAAGGACGATTTGGGTGATGCGTTGATCGTCTGCGACAGATGCAATCGTATCGGCAATACTTTGGCTCTTCACTTTCAAAAACTCGCCTCCAAATTCTTCACAGAGATGTTCGCAGGTTTCGATGTGAAGGCTTTCATCTTTAGTTAAAAAACGATCGGAATTCTCGACAAATAAGACGTAAAATTTAGCATTCATATAGCTAGAAATTCGCGCACCACGCCTGATGAGTTGAACAGAATTAGGATACGTCGAAATACAGACCAAAACTCTCTCATGAATATTACAACTTAGGTGACTTAAATTATGGGTGCCATCGTGTTCTTCCTCAACGGTATCGGCAACTTCTCTTAGAGCTAGTTCTCGAAGCGCAATTAAGTTTCTGCGTTTAAAAAAATTAGTGAGGGATTGTTCAATTTTGTCAGGCGCATAAATTTTACCTTCAATTAAGCGTTCCTGAAGTGTCTCGGGAGTAACATCTACAACGACTACTTGATCAGCACTTTCAAGAACTCGATCGGGGACTCGTTCTCTAACGATCACTGTTGTAATTCTAGCTACGATGTCATTTAAGCTTTCGATATGCTGGATGTTTAGCGTGGAATATACGTTTATTCCTGCTTGTAATATCACTTCCACATCTTGATATCGTTTTTCACGTTCAGAACCGGGAATATTGGTGTGAGCGAGTTCATCAATTAGGACAAATTGCGGCGATCGGGCCAAAATGGCAGGCGTATCCATCTCGCTTAACCCCGAAACAGCTTGACGGGGAATCATCTCAAGCCCGATCGCCTTCGCTATTGTATCTTTTCGTCCATGGGTTTCCAGCAACCCAATCACCACATCAATCCCTGCCGCCTTCAGCGAAAGAGCTTCCTCTAACATTTTGTACGTCTTCCCAACGCCGGGAGACATGCCGATGAAAATTTTGTGTTTTCCTCGACGAAGTACGGCTTGCTGAGCGGGTTCGGTGGGTGTGGTGGAATTGGGGTCAAACATGGAATTTAAGGTTGGTCTAAGGATAGGTTTAATTTTAAAACATTGACTCCTGGTTCACCAAAGAGTCCAATAAATCGTCCTTCTACTGATTTAGAGACCAAAGCCTGAATATCAGGTTCATTCAGTTTTCGCGCTTGAGCAACCCGCTGAATTTGTGCCTGTGCTGCTTCTAAACTAATGTGCGGATCGAGACCTGAACCAGAGCTATAGAGCAAATCAGCAATGGGTTTGGTTTTTGCACTTTGAAGTCGTTGCGCTTCGGGCTTAATGCGATCGAGTAAGGCGGGATTACTCGGTGCTAGGTTGCTTGCGCCAGAAGCACCAGTCTGCGAAACGGCGGGCTGTGTCCCGTAGTCAATCGCACTGGGGCGACTCCAGAAATAACGATCGCTCTTAAAGCTTTGACCAATCAATGCAGAACCGATCGGTTGTCCCTGTGCATTATTGATAATACTGCCATTAGCTTGATAGGGAAAGGCTACTTGACCGATGACTAAGATAATAACTGGATAAACGATCGCAGTTAACACCCAGAGCGCAATGACCAATCGCAAAGATCTGAAAAAATCCTGTGTAAGATTCATGATTTAGAAACGCTCCGGTTGAAAAATGACAACAAATAAGTAAATACTCAAGCTAATCGTCGTAATACCCAATAATGCTAAGGCAAGTACTTGGCTTCGATCGAGGCTAACCCCAGTTGCAGCTTGGACCGCAGGAGCAACCATCACCGAACTCAACAGCGCCAACAACAGAATCTTCGGAACCCGTTTTTGCCAAAATCGTCTCAACATAGTTTCCATCATAGTTCTCCAAAATAAATCAATAACCTTTTCTAACGGATCGAATTTATGCCAATCCCACCGCCGTCACCATCACATCCAAAACCTTAATTGCAATGAATGGCGCAATGACACCGCCCAATCCATAAATCAAGATATTACGTCCTAATAATTGATTCGCTGTAAGCGGTCGAAACTTCACCCCTTTCAATGCTAGCGGAATCAGCGCTGGAATAATCAGAGCGTTATAAATTAGCGCTGAAAGCACGGCGGATTGAGTACTGGCCAAACCCATGACATTTAGCTTCCCAATTCCCGCCCCTGCAAAAATAGCAGGAATAATTGCAAAGTATTTGGCGATGTCATTAGCGATCGAAAATGTTGTTAATGCACCTCGTGTAATCAGCAATTGCTTACCGATCGTCACAATATCAATCAACTTCGTTGGGTCCGAATCCAAATCCACCATATTTGCCGCTTCCTTTGCCGCTTGGGTTCCAGAATTCATGGCTACGCCCACATTGGCTTGAGCAAGGGCTGGCGCATCATTGGTGCCATCGCCCGTCATAGCAACAAGTTTGCCTTTTGCCTGCTCCGCCCGAATCACTTCAATCTTATCTTCTGGCGTGGCCTCAGCAATGAAGTCATCTACACCTGCTTCACGGGCAATCACTGATGCCGTAATTCGGTTATCTCCCGTCAACATAATGGTGCGGATGCCCATGCGTCGAAGCTGATCAAACCGTTCTTTAATGCCTGGTTTGATGATGTCTTTAAGGTAAATAATACCATATACGGTATTACCCTGGCAAACGGCTAAGGGCGTTCCACCTAAACCTGAAATGCGCTCATAACTCGCATCAAGATCAGCCGGAATAGTGCCACCGCGCGATCGGACAAAGCCCTTTACCGCATCCACCGCGCCCTTACGGATGTTGCTACCATCGGGCAAATCTGTGCCGCTCATCCTTGTTTTAGCGGAAAAATCAATGCCTTCCGATGCCGAGGCATCAAACTTCACCACGGCTCCTAAACGCTCGGCTAGGGAGACAATGGACTTACCTTCAGGCGTCTCATCAAAGATACTGCCGTCCAATGCCACTTGAGCAATGTCCTGAACTGAATACCCATTTACCGGAATGAACTCTTCAGCCAGACGATTGCCCAAGGTAATCGTGCCTGTTTTGTCTAGAACAAGCGTGTTGATGTCCCCGCAAGCTTCCACAGCTCGGCCCGAAGTCGCAATCACGTTAAACTGCGCTACGCGGTCCATTCCAGCAATCCCGATCGCACTAAGCAATCCACCGATCGTCGTTGGAATTAACGCAACAAGTAACGAAATTAAAACGGCAATGCTAACAGGTGAGTTAACGTAATTTGCAATTGGTGACATTGTAGCGATTACGATTAAAAACACTTGAGTTAACACGGCTAATAACACTGTGAGGGCGATTTCGTTCGGTGTTTTACTACGCTCAGCGCCTTCGACTAGGGCAATCATGCGATCGATAAAGCCTTTTCCCGGATCAGAGGTGACGCGAATCACAAGATCATCTGAGAGAATCCGAGTTCCGCCTGTGACTGAGCTAGCAATATCTGTTCCCGGCTGTTTCAGCACTGGAGCCGACTCTCCCGTAATCGCAGACTCATCTACTGACGCGACACCCTGCGTCACTTCACCATCTGCTGGAATGACATCTCCAGCAATCACTTTAATGAAATCACCTTTTCTCAACTGTGTTGAACTCACCTCTTGAATCGCACCATCGGGCGAAAGTTTTCGGGCAAGTGAGTCTGACTTAGTTGCCCGAAGTGAGTCCGCTTGCGCTTTCCCACGACCTTCTGCAACAGCCTCCGCAAAGTTTGCAAACAGTATTGTGAACAGTAAAATGATGGTGATCAAGCCATTGAATAAAACTGGGTTCTTATCAGTTGGAGTCCCGAATAGACTGGGATTAAGCGTGAGTAGTGTGGTGACGATCGTACCCATCCACACCAAAAACATGACGGGATTACGAATCTGCACTCTGGGGTCTAATTTAAACACCGACTCCTTCATGGCCCGTTGATATAGCCCTTTACTAGCGGCTTTCGACTTAGCTTGGCGGGACGATCGGGGTTTGTTGTCTGAGGTTTGCATAGTGGTTATAAAGGGGAGAATGAGGATGAATAAATTGGGTTGTTGATTAAGATCCGCCTATTTGGAAAGCTTCTGCGATCGGACCCAATGCCAACACAGGCAAGAATGTCAACACACCTAGAATCAAAATAACAACGCCAGTAATGCTGGTAAAAAGTCCCGTATCGGTTCTCAGTGTCCCGTCCGTCATCGGTACAGGTTGCTTTTGTGACATGCCTTCGGCTAAAAGCAGCAATGCGACGATCGGCACATACCTTCCGATCAGCATAGAAACCCCTGCACTTAAGTTCCACCAAACGGTTCCATCTCCCAATCCTTCAAATCCAGAACCATTGTTGGCAGAGGCAGAAGCATATTCATAGATCACTTGAGAGAGTCCATGGAAACCAGGATTACTAACTCCAGCTAAGGCTTCTGGAAATGCTAATGTGATTGAAGCGGGGATTAGAATTGCGATCGGATGAACCAACAAGATCACACTAGCAAACACAATCTCAGCCTTTTCAATCTTCCGTCCCAAAAACTCCGGCGTCCGTCCCACCATCAGCCCAGTTAAAAACACCGCTAGAATTAGATAGACGAAAAGATAGGCTGTGCCCGTGCCCTGTCCGCCCCAGACAATTTGCAGAAACATATTGAGCAGCGTTGAAAAACCTCCAGGCGGCATTAGAGAATCATGCATTCCATTCACCGCCCCGCACATGGTCGCTGTTGTTGTCACCGCCCACAGAGCCGTCTGTGCCCACCCAAAGCGAACTTCTTTGCCCTCTAGGTTAGGGGCCATCTCACCGAGGATTGCATTCACTTGAGGATTGCCTTGAAACTCGCCGATCGCGGTCACAACAACCAATGGAATAAAGAATGCTAGAACGATCGCATACACGAGCCAAGCCTGTTTTAGATTACGAGTAAAAATTCCGTAGGTGTAGATCAACGAAGACGGAATCGCCACCATCGCAACGGTTTCAATCAAATTAGTCCAGCCATTCGGGTTTTCAAAGGGATGTGCGGAATTAATCCCAAAAAAACCGCCGCCATTTTCGCCCAGTTGCTTAATGATTTCAAAATGCGCCACAGGCCCACGGGCGATCGTCTGTGCTGTGCCTTCGATGGTTTGGACTTGGAGTGCGCTAGCAACGGTCTCAGGTACGCCTGCTGCCAGTAATAGCAATGCCCCAATAAATGAAATAGGCAGCAAAATTCGCGTGATGGATAACGTTAAATCCTGATAAAAGTTCCCCAGCGATCGTCCCGTCAGGCCCCGAATAAATGCAATGCCCACCGCAAGACCCGTCGCGGCTGACGTAAACATCAAAAAGCCCAGCGCAAAGACCTGAGATCCATAGCTAAGAGTCGTTTCACCAGAGTAATGCTGCTGATCTGTATTGGTTAGAAATGATACTGTTGTGTGAAGTGCAACATCCCAATTGACATTCCCAACACCCGTTGGATTCAATGGAAGAATGGGCTGTAAAAGCAATATCATGAATACTGCAATACCCATGATGAGATTACTAATCAGCACC
>JANMIS010000435.1:0-7686 GCA_031375925.1 Synechococcales cyanobacterium OTE_70_concoct_197_sub | reverse complement strand
CGCGCCAGCCTTTGACCTTGCCTTGGTTCACCCGATCGCCCTCAGGCGTCTCATTCCAGCGAGACTCGATCGTCTGCCACCCCAGCCAACCGATCAGCCCCACACTGGCCATCTGCCCCAGCAGCACGCCCCCAGTAATGCGTCCGGCGCAGACCCAAAGCACCAACCCATAAAACAACCCCACGCCACTCCAGGCGAGGTCATTCTTGCGAGATACTTCCGGCAACACAAAGGTCGCGCTGTACAAGCCCGCACTCGCAACAATCACCATCAGAGCCAAAATATAGGTCAGCATAGCGCCTAGCCTCCAGATGAAAAAATTAACAGTAACAACATCAGAGCCATCTCCACAATGAAGGATAAGACCCCGATCGAAAAGGGGGACTTTCCGATCCGCAAGTTTTCTCTCTTCAGCGTGATCCCAAAACTTTCATTCGGTTTTAGGCCACCTTCAAAACAGCACGGTACCCTGTTGAAGGTATAAACGACGATCGTTCTCTAGATTTTAAGTACAACATAAAACTTATGACTCAAAGCTTTGGTGTGATTGGATTGGCCGTCATGGGCGAAAATCTAGCGCTTAACGTAGAACGGAACGGATTCCCGATCGCCGTCTACAACCGTAGTCGCGAAAAAACCGACGAATTCATGAAAACCCGTGCTGTCGGGAAAAACGTAAAAGCGGGGTACACCCTTCAAGAATTCGTGCAACTGCTCGAACGCCCCCGCAAAATTCTGATTATGGTTAAGGCGGGCGACCCGGTTGATGCTGTCATCAATCAACTCAAGCCCTTACTGGATGAAGGCGATATCCTGATCGATGGCGGCAACTCGCTGTTCACTGACACCGATCGGCGCGCTGCCGAACTCGAAGCCGAAAAATTCACCTTCATTGGCATGGGCGTTAGTGGCGGCGAAGAAGGCGCACTGAATGGCCCTAGCCTAATGCCTGGGGGCACCTCTACGGCTTACAAGTACCTAGAGCCGATCTTGGTCAAGATCGCGGCCCAGGTCAACGATGGCGCTTGCGTCACCTACATCGGTCCCGGCGGCGCAGGTCACTACGTCAAAATGGTCCACAACGGCATTGAGTACGGCGACATGCAGCTTATTGCTGAAGCCTACGACCTGTTGAAAAACGTGGCTGGACTAAGCGGCGATGAGATTGCCGAGGTCTTCACCGAGTGGAACAAAACCGACGAACTCAACTCCTACCTGATCGAAATTACCGCCGATGTCTTCCGCAAAAAAGACGAAAACGGTCAGCCTCTCGTCGAAGTCATTCTTGACGCCGCAGGTCAGAAAGGTACGGGTCGCTGGACTGTGAACAGCGCTCTAGAACTCGGCGTTGCGATTCCCACTATCACCGCTGCTGTGAACGCCCGTATTTTATCCTCCATCAAAGCTGAACGCATGGCTGCCGTCAAAATTCTCTCTGGACCAGAGGTGAGTTTTGAGGGCGATAAGGCGACGTTTGTGAATCAAGTGCGGGATGCCCTGTACTGCTCCAAAATCTGCTCCTACGCTCAAGGGATGGCCTTGTTGGGTGCGGCATCCAAAGCCTACGGCTTTAATCTAGACCTGGCGGAATGTGCGCGAATCTGGAAAGGCGGTTGCATTATTCGTGCTGCGTTCCTCGACAAAATTCGGGCGGCCTTCAGCGCGGATCCTGCATTAGCAAATCTTTTGCTGGCCCCTGAGTTTCGTGAGACGGTCCTGAGCCGTCAAGGGGCTTGGCGATCGGTGGTCATGGAAGCGGCCCGTTCAGGCATTGCGATTCCGGCCTTTAGCGCGTCGCTAGACTACTTCGACAGCTACCGCCGCGATCGTCTGCCCCAAAACGTCACCCAAGCCCAACGGGACTTCTTTGGTGCCCACACCTACGAACGCATCGACAAGCCTGGTGTCTTCCACACTGAGTGGATGAGCTAGGTCTTAGATCTAAAAAGCTAGAAAAAGCGCCCAGGAACTTAATCCCGGGCGCTTTTCTGTAAAACCATCTAAAAGTAATCAAGAAACACACAACCAACCAGAGCCATTCCCGATGAACAACATTGATTGCTTAATCCAGCATCAAAATAAATCTCAGCTTAGAAAAAACGATCGTCCACCGCATCGCTCCTTTAACCAGTAACTAGAAACCCAGATGACAGGAGAGCGAGACGACTCTACAAGGCATAAAAACCACCACAAATCGAAATTCATAATGCTTTTTCCCTTATTTTCATCATGCCCGTCTCATTCACCGTCGTCCCATTTCGTTCACAATCTCAGCCATAAGACGTAGATTCAAAAAACACCCATTCTTAAATTTTTTAAATTCCCCTTTACCCTCTCTCGCTCCATTCCTTAACTCACCAGCTTTTCTCTCAACTTCAGTAATAGCGCTCAGGTCACAAACCTGGTAGATTTGGCAAAAGTACCAGCAAGCTTCAGAAAATATTCATGAAAGTCTTAGTAATTGGTGGCGATGGCTACTGTGGATGGGCGACAGCATTACATCTTTCAAACCGTGGGCATCAGGTCGGGATTCTCGACAGCCTGGTTCGGCGACACTGGGACAATGAGCTACAAATCTCAACCCTGACCCCGATCGCCCCGATTCAGCAACGCATTCAACGTTGGAAAGATCTGACGGGTAAAGCCATCGACCTCTTTATTGGTGATATTTGTAACTACGACTTCTTGCTGAAATCTCTGCTTCAGTTCCAGCCGGACGCGATCGTTCACTTTGGGGAACAGCGATCGGCTCCGTTCTCGATGATCGATCGGGAGCATGCGGTTTTGACCCAAAGCAATAACGTCATCGGCAATCTGAATATTCTTTACGCCATCAAAGAAAACTTCCCTGACTGTCATCTCGTCAAGCTGGGCACCATGGGCGAGTACGGTACGCCCAATATCGACATCGAAGAAGGCTACATCACGATCGAGCACAACGGTCGCAAGGATACCCTGCCATACCCTAAGCAGCCTGGATCCTTCTATCATTTATCCAAGGTCCACGACTCTCACAATATTCACTTCGCCTGCAAAATGTGGGGTTTGAGAGCCACTGATCTGAACCAAGGCGTAGTTTATGGCGTTTTGACTGATGAAACTGCGATGGACGATTTGCTGATTAACCGTTTGGACTACGACGGCGTTTACGGAACGGCGCTCAACCGTTTTTGTGTGCAGGCGGCGATCGGTCATCCGCTCACGGTCTATGGGTCAGGCGGACAGACTCGCGCCTTCCTGGATATTCGCGACACGGTTCGCTGTGTTGAACTCGCACTGGAAAAACCCGCTGGTGTGGGTGAATTCCGCGTCTTTAACCAGTTTACCGAAATGCTCAATGTAGGTGAACTTGCAAATCAGGTGAAAAAAGCATCTGAGACGCTGGGTTTGAAGGTCGAAGTCAAGAACATCGAAAACCCCCGCATTGAAAAAGAACAACATTACTTCAATGCCAAAAACACGAATCTATTAGATCTGGGCCTGCAACCGCATCTACTCTCGGATTCGCTGTTGGATTCATTGATGAACTTCGCGACCAAATACAAGCACCGGGCAGATTTGAATGAAATCATGCCTCGCGTGAAGTGGAAGTAGCGCATAGCTAGTTTTGTAGGGGAGGTAGGATTTGAAGCGGTTATCTATTGCTTCAAATCCTATGAAATCTACGACACGTATTGCGTTGATCTGTGCCACTACGATCGCCCCTGGATTATTTTTTGCGGGCGTTAGTACTTATTATTTATTTCAAGACTGGGCGGCGTTGGACCGATCGTTCCAGAGATTGGCAGAATTGAGCCGATTGCCCCAGCCAACTGTTTCCCAATTGCTCATTGCCAAAGCTGCTGAAGACCGCCATCGCATCAACTGTTTTGCAGAAGGCGTTGGGGTCTTGGGTGGGTGGGGAATTGCGGCGATCGGCATCCATGCGCTCCTCGGCCAAAATCTAAAATCTAAAATCTAAAATCTAAAATCCTGAACCGCTTCCATGAGAATTGCTCTATTTACCGAAACCTTTTTGCCCAAAGTAGACGGCATCGTCACCCGTCTTAAGCACACCGTCGAACATCTTCAGCGCCAAGGCCATCAGGTGTTGCTTTTTTCGCCTGATGGTGGACTCAGCGAATATCAAGGCGCACAAATCCGGGGCATTAAAGGCTATCCGTTGCCTTGGTATCCCGAACTTAAAATGGCTTTTCCGCGCCCTGCGATCGGCCACCAATTGAAGAAGTTTCAGCCTGACCTGATTCATGTTGTGAATCCGGCTATTTTGGGTCTTGGGGGAATTTATTACGCCCAAAAGCTACAGATTCCGTTAGTTGCTTCCTACCATACCCACTTGCCGAAATATCTGGAACATTATGGATTAGGTAGTTTGGAGCGATTGTTGTGGTTTTTGTTGCGTCAGGCTCACAATCGCGCGCGTTTGAATCTCTGTACTTCCAATGCGATGGTGCAGACCTTAACAGACCATGGCATTCACCGGACGAATCTGTGGCAGCGTGGCGTAGATACTGAAACTTTTCATCCGAGTTTGGAAAGTCGAGAAATGCGATCGAGGCTGACTCAAGGCCATCCTGAGGATCCGTTGCTGTTGTATGTGGGGCGGCTGGGAGCTGAGAAGGAAATCGATCGGATCAAGCCCATTTTGCAATCGATTCCCAATGCTCGTCTTGCGCTGGTGGGCGACGGACCTAACAGAGCCAATCTAGAGAAGCATTTTGCAGGGACAAATACGAATTTTGTGGGGTATCTGTCTGGAAAAACCTTAGGCGCAGCTTATGCATCGGCAGATGCGTTTATTTTTCCGTCACGGACAGAGACCTTGGGACTGGTGCTCCTAGAAGCGATGGCAGCGGGCTGTCCGGTGGTGGCAGCGAATTCGGGTGGCATTCCCGACATTGTGACATCAGGGGAAAACGGCTATCTTTTCGAGCCACAGGATGAAATGGGAGCGATCAAAGCCACGCAGCAGATTTTGCGGGATGTGCAGCACCGATCGCATCTCCGCCAAAATGCCCGTCAAGAGGCAGAGCGCTGGTCTTGGAGCGCCGCAACGCAGCAACTCACCCACTACTACGCCACCACCCTAGGCAAAATCCCCGTCATCATTCCTTAAGGGTCCAATAATCCCAATCGATCGTATAAAAAATTCCCTTCGGATCTAAATCTAAAGGGAAACCCAATTTTACCTAAACCAAAATCTAGACCCAATGGTGCCTAAACCCGATCGCTAGCTCGCCTCAGCATCTCCAAAAAACGGAGCCGTCTCACCAATCCCCAAACTCTTCTTACTTCGCTTCAGGTCTTTCCAAAGCGCCTTAATTTCGCGATAAGAATCTTCAGGGGATATTTTCCCCCCTGTCTCCAAATTCGAGATGGTCATAACCCGGCTAGCAAACTCCTGAAGATTGGCATTAAACACCAAATTTTCCGGCTTGAAGTGACCGCGATAACGACTACGAGGGTGGAGAAAGTTCGAGTGATCAGACATCTTTACAGACGCTCCTATTTCAAAATTTTGACAACGATGCTTCACTGAATGTTCTATGACCCGATGGACTCAAGATTTGATGACTTAAAATCCGATCGCATCCAAACATTCAGTTTTTGCTCCATCAAAGAAATCTCCCCTCTATTCCAAGGATTGAATTTTATGGATTTAAACTATACTTAACCTAACATTAACCTTAGATTTTTGGGGAGTGTATTGGGACACTTTTTTGAAAAATACGAGATTTTAGTGTTTTAGGCTTAATAATTTACACTTAATGCTTAAGATTTAGTGCAGCATTCATGGCTTCTTTGCGTAGTCCTTCTGCGACACGGAACATTTCGATGCCGTCGTGGAGATAGGTTTCGTTGTAGTTTTGGGTGAATAGTTCTAGCTCATTTAGGGCATCACCTAGCTGGCTAATGCAGTAGTAGAGGTTGACGGAGACGGAGGCAGCGATCGGGGGATTTGGCATTTTTTTCAGGAGATTTTGGGCTTTTTCTAAGGTTTCCTGACTTTCCTCGATGTAGGTATTGAAATCGTCCATCAGTTCATCATCGAAGGGATCGGCGGAGAGGGCTTTGACCTGGGCGCGGATGGGCTTGATGATGGTGATGAGAATTTTGTTGATGGGGGTGTAGACGCGCTTGAGCCATTCTTCGAGGGTCTCTTCGCGTTTGGGTTCTTGTTTGCGGGCTTTGTGGTATTGCTGTCTGGCTGCTTCGGTGCGGGTGGCGCGATCGGTTGTGCTTACCGTTGTAGGTCCGTAGCGCAGCATTTGGTCATAGACGCGGCGCTGGTGGTCATCGCTGAGGACTTCGTAGGCGGCGCTGATGATTTGGAATTTTTTTAGGAATTGGGTTTGTTGGGTGCTGTTGGTGTGCCGATCGGGGTGATAGATTTTGGCGAGTCGGCGGAAGGATTGCTTAATTTCGTCGGGCGTGGCAGTGGCGGCGACTTCGAGTAATTGGTAGTGCGTGGGGGCAGATTTTGCCGTAGGATTTGCCATCTAAACGCGATCGAGCCTCCACTCAGCTTCAGTTTGGAAGCTAAAAATACTTGCTGATCATACGCCACTGCACCCTAGGTTCGTCAAATGGATCAGGCCCCCGACCCCCAATTCTGGGGGCTATGAGTCTATGAATGCGGTGATGATGATGTAGAAGCCTAGAGTGATGAGGACGATCGGCACGAGGATGGTTTGGTAGCGGGCGATCGTGGTTTGAACTTGTTTGTGTGTGGCGGCGTAGCGGGCGATCATGTACCAGAGGAGAATCAGCAGGCTCCAAATCAATAGGGTGAAGCTGAGGGTGTGGGGTTTCATGCCGCTGAAGAGAGCGGTGTAGATGGCGATGTTGTCTCCGCCGCTGGCGATCGTGAGGCTAGCGACGAGGGAGATCTGTGGGGATAGAAATTTTGTGAAACGCGATCGTGCAGGTTGTGGGTCTATGGAGTCTTCTAGATTATCCTGATGACGAGTGAGCCAAGTGCGAATCCCAAAGGCGATCGGCAGCAATCCCAGCAGTCCAAGCCAAGGTTTTAGGGCCAATTGTCCAAGCCAAAACCCCGGTAAACTGAGCAAAACCAAGATCCCAAACCCGAGGTATTGACCTGCGATCGTCTCCCGCCAGAGTTTAGGCGTGCGAAAGAATAAAAGTGTCAATATTGCAAAATCATCGAGATTCGTGACGATAAATGCGATCGTTGCCGTCAGAGCGTCTTGGAACATTTCTCTGATCTCCAAATTAGAACGATCGGAATTGGGGGTTAGGGGGCCGATCCGGGCAATTGCTCGTGCCGCTGAGAAACCCCAAGTTGCTGTGGCTGCTGTTGAAGCATCGCCTGCCGCTGCGCCGCCTGCACCGCCAAAGGCTCCAACTGCTGTGCGATCGTCGCCCTTTGCTCCACCTGCTGAGAACTCGACACCAACTTACTCAGCCCATTAATCAAGTTCCGCAAATTCTCCCGAATCTTCGGGTCTCCCAACATATCATCGAGATCGGTTGTGAGTTTCTGAGTATTTTGAAACGTCGCTCGGGCTGACTCCAAAGTTTGCTGAAGCATCACCACATTGCTGGGATCATTCAAAGATTTAGAAGCATCGCGCAGATTTGCCGAAGCGATCGCCGCATTCGCCGAAAGCGTATCCAAATTTTGAATCAACTGCCCGCCTGCCACCCGATCGATCGCCGGAC
>JANMIS010000367.1:0-1281 GCA_031375925.1 Synechococcales cyanobacterium OTE_70_concoct_197_sub | reverse complement strand
GACCATAATTTCTGCAACTAAATTCCCAAAAATCAGACCGACTTCCAGGTTTACAATCGACAAAGCCTAAGGTGCAATCGATGCTGTAATAAAAACGATTCCCGTTCCGGGAGGCTACGCCAACGATCGGACTACGGGATTGCGCTTGAGGGGCGATTCCCGTTCCGGCAGGCTTTGTCAACGGGAAAGGCGCACATCTTGGTCAAGTAGATGGGAAGAGTCGGATGAACTTTCTTGAATCGCAGACTTGGATGATTGGGCTTGGATGATTGGGATTGTCCTGAAATTGACGATAGGCAACTCGGGCTTGCTGTCGGATTTCGTCGGGTAGTCGGGCTAAAGATTTACGGAACTGAACAGTGGTGAGGGATTTCACAGTGTTTCCGGGTCCAGTTGTTGCGTTTGACCTGTGTGATACTCTTCCATGGCAGCAGCAGCCATTTGAGCTAAGAGGTTGGGCGATCGGGCGATTCATCCCAACGCCTATCGTCTTCGAGTTCTTCTAGAATTATCGCGGCGATCGCATCTTGTTCATCAACGCTTCGGGTCTTTAATTGGGCGATTGCGCGTTCTAACAATTGAGTCATGATACTGGTTCTCTGCCATCGATCTTACTCATCATAATGCTTCTACGATTCGACGGATTGGCTTAGGTGTCGAATCGTAGATAGTTTTTCGAGCGGGGTGAGGATTCGATCGGCTTCTTGGGAAAGGTCGGTCATGGTTGGGATGCGATCGGACTACGGGATTGCGCTTGAGGGAAATAATCCTGCAATGCCCGCACCGTTAAAGGCTTTGATTGCATGGACTCGATCGCAGCAGCCGTGGCTTTCGCACCTGCGATCGTCGTTACGATCGGCACCTTATCAATCAAAGCCGCACGACGAATACTGCGACCATCGGATTGCGCCTCTTCCCCGGATGGCGTGTTGATAATGAGCTGAATTTGTTTGTTTTTAATTGCGTCAAGAACGTGGGGACGGCCTTCGTGCAATTTATACACGAGTTCCACATCTAGGCCATTGTCTTTCAATACCTGGCGCGTCCCACGAGTTGCAATGACTTTAAACCCTAAATCAATGAAGGATTTGGCCACTGGGATCACAAGCTGCTTATCACGATCGTTCGTCGAAATAAACACGCAGCCTTCCTTTGGCAACCATTGACTCGCCCCCATCTCCGCCTTCGCATAGGCCGCACCAAAGCTACTATCAATGCCCATCACCTCGCCCGTCGATCGCATTTCAGGACCCAAAATCGTGTCGGTTCCAGGGAACTTTT
>JANMIS010000350.1:0-7088 GCA_031375925.1 Synechococcales cyanobacterium OTE_70_concoct_197_sub | reverse complement strand
CCCGAGCAGCTTGACCAGCTCATGAAATTGCTGGATGAGTGGATTGCAGATGAGTCGGGCTATGAGGAATTGACTTGGGAGGAATTGACTTGGGATGAGTTGGCTAGGGCGATCGACAAAGAGCGAGATGCGACAAAATCGCGGAGACTGTTTGCGTGAGAAGGATTGTTTTACTTGACTCATCGCCTTTAGGGTTACTCAGCCACCCTCGTAAACATCCAGAAATCAAAGCCTGGGTCCAGGCTCTGATTAAAGCGGGTTTTGTTGTGCCGGAATTTTGGGCGAAAGCGCGTCAGCAAGGTCAGCCAACTGCGGACGATCGAGCACTGGATGGGGATGTGATTTTGGCAGCGCAGGCAGCAGAGAATAAGGATCTGGGGTATGACGTGGTTATTGCGGCCTCTAATGTTAAACATTTATCCCGGTTTGTTACTGCTCAAAATTGGGAAGAGATTGGGCTTTAGTGATTTTTAGGCTGCAAAATGAAAATAACGATGTCACCCGTAATAGAATAATTTCATTCGTGAGGGATTCATTGATTGTCTAAACACAGTTAGAAATCCCTCTCCTGAAGACTTTCGATCTTTGTGTCCTGTCCTGTACTAAGGTAATTGCTATGTTCTTGAGTCCTCCTATGTTAGCTACGGTTGCGGCGGAAAATGCTCCGATCGTTCTTAGTAGCGTATTACTGAGTTTGGTGGTGATTTATTTGGCCAGTAAGCTCGGGGCCGAAGTTGCAAAACGGTTTGACTTTTCCCCAGTGTTGGGTGAATTGATTGCGGGGGTTGTTGTTGGGATTTCGGCACTGCATTTGGTGATGTTCCCCCAGGGTGGCTTTGAGGCGACAGATTCGGTGGTGATGACGGCCATTCAAGCGCTGAATCATTTGACACCTGAGAATTTGAATGCGGTCTTTGAATCTCAGAGTGAAGTAATCTCGGTCCTCGCTGAGATCGGGGTGATTATTTTGCTGTTTGAGATTGGTCTGGAGTCGGATCTAAAGCAGCTTAAGGCGGTGGGGATTCAAGCGGTTGTTGTCGCCTGTGTCGGGGTGGCTGTGCCTTTTGCGGCGGGGACGATCGGTTTGATGATGATTTTTAATGTGCCTGCGATTCCGGCGATTTTTGCAGGGGCGGCGTTGACGGCGACGAGTATTGGAATTACTTCTAAGGTGTTGTCAGAAATGGGACAACTCAAATCCAAAGAGGGCCAAATTATCGTTGGTGCAGCTATTATTGATGACGTGCTTGGTATCATTGTTCTAGCGGTTGTGGCGAGTTTGGCAAAGACTGGCGAAATCGATGTCACTAATGTTGTGTATTTGATTGTGAGTGCGACGGCATTTTTAATTGGATCTGTGTTACTTGGTGGATTGCTAAATTCATCGTTTGTGTGGGTTGTCTCTAAACTCGAAACCCGTGGCAATATCATTGTCCCAGCCCTAATTTTTGCATTCTTTATGGCGTTCATTGGGAATGCGATTCACTTAGAGGCTATCTTGGGTGCGTTCGCGGCGGGATTAGTCCTTGATGAGAGCGATGCGCGGGAAGAGCTTGATGAGTTGATTAAGCCGATCGCCGACCTATTTGTGCCTATCTTTTTTGTTACGGTCGGGGCGCGCGCAGATTTGACGGTGTTGAATCCTGCGGTGGCGGATAACCGGGCGGGGCTGCTGATTGCGGTGTTTTTAGTGGCAGTGGCGATCGTCGGTAAAGTCGTTACAGGCTGGGCGGTGTTTGGAATTCCCAATGTGAATCGATTGGCAATAGGTGTGGGGATGATTCCACGGGGTGAGGTGGGATTGGTGTTTGCGGGGATTGGGGCGGCGAGTGGCATCTTGAGTAAGCCGTTGCAGGTGTCGATTATTGTGATGGTGATTACGACGACCTTCTTAGCCCCGCCGCTATTGCGAGTTGTGTTTGGGAGTCCAGAACCAGAAGAAGCGGGGGCGATCGAGTCTTAACTTCAACAAACGCGAAGATTCTGAACATGAAGATTCTGAACATTGAGTCTCGGAATTTTCGTGTTTGATGTTTTTGTTTTACCTTGATCTAAACTCGAAGTCATCAAGCTAGATGTCACCCACAATGCCCCAACGTGCAAAATCAACAAAACCTCGTCAAGACAGCGATTCGCCCTGGAAGAAAATGTTACGGCATCACTTTCCGAAGGGCATTTGGTTCTTCTTTCCTGACGTTGCAGCCTTGATTGATTGGAGCCGATCGCCTGAATTTCTGGACAAAGAATTTGAGCAACTGATGCCCAAGTCCGCCAGGGGGAAACGATATGCTGACAAACTCGTTCGGGTTTGGCTTCTGGATGGGACGGAGAAATATCTACTTTTGCATATTGAAATTCAAGCTCAGAAGGAAGAGGCTTTCCCAGAGCGAATGTTAATCTACAGCATCCGTATTTTCGATCACTACGGTGTCCTAGCCACCAGCCTTGCAGTTCTCTGCGATAGCAATCGCACTTGGAGACCTAACCATTATGAATTAACGGCTCCGATGACGAGTCTGAGCTTTCGTTTTTCTGCCGTCAAACTGCTGGACTACGCCGATGACTGGGATGCACTAGACCAGTCCGACAATCCTTATTGCCTGGATTGTCAAAGCGCACCTGAAAACCCAAGAAACGAAACGTAATCCTAAAAGTCGAAAAGCCTGGAAATTCACTTTGATGCGGCAACTTTACGATCGTGGAATGCCCGCCCAAGAAATCCGCGACCTATACGAATTCGTGGATTGGACTATGATGTTACCAGAAGCGTTAGAGGATGAATTCTGGCGTGAGCTAAAAATCTTCGAGGAGAGCAAGAATATGCCTTATGTCACTAATGCCGAAAGGATCGGGATTAAGCAAGGGATTGAGCAAGGGATTGAGCAAGGGATTGAGCGTACGACTCGGGAGTTGGCACTGAAGATGCTACATCGAGGAATGGATCTGGAAACGGTTGCAGAGATTACCGAACTATCCCAAGAGCAGCTTCAACAAATTCTGCAAGCGACTTAAATTTACTCTGGGCTTGAGCCTCAAAGTTTCGCCCTGAAGATCGATCGAAACTTCACTTGTAACTTTTGTAGTATGCTATTGCCAAGACGTATTACAATAGTTGCACGTCCGAACTGCTGATCATTAATTTCTAGGGCGTACTTAGTAGAGAGCCAAAACAGCCATGAAAAACCACGACGATCGCATTATTATTTTTGACACGACCTTGCGCGACGGCGAGCAAGCTCCCGGTGCAACGCTCAATGTGGAAGAAAAAATCACGATCGCCCGTCAACTCGCACGGCTCGGCGTGGATGTGATTGAAGCAGGGTTTGCTTTTGCGAGTCTTGGAGACTTTGAAGCGGTGAAGCGCATTGCAGAACTGGTGGGGACCGAAGATGGACCTGTAATCTGTAGTTTGGCGCGGGCTTTACCTGCGGACATCAAAGCAGCAGCAGACGCATTAAAGCCTGCGGTTCACAAACGAATTCATACGTTTATTTCGACTTCTGATATTCACTTAGAATATCAACTGAAGAAAACCCGATCGGAAGTGCTGACGATCGCAGAAGAAATGGTGACCTATGCCAAATCTTTTGTTGAAGATGTGGAATTCTCACCGATGGATGCGGCCCGATCGGAGCCTGCTTATTTGTATCAGGTGTTAGAACGCGCGATCGAAGCAGGTGCTACCACTATCAACATTCCCGATACCGTTGGCTACATGACTCCTAATGAATTTGGGGACATGATTCGGGGGATCAAAGAAAATGTCCGTAACGTCGATCGGGCCGTTATTTCAGTTCATGGTCATAATGACCTGGGCTTAGCGGTTGCATCATTTTTAGAAGCCATCAAACATGGCGCACGCCAACTTGAATGCACTATCAATGGCATCGGCGAACGCGCTGGAAATGCAGCTTTAGAAGAACTGGTCATGGCGTTGCATGTTCGTCGGCAATACTTCAACCCGTTTATGGGTAGACCCGTGGATTCAGAAGCACCGCTCACGGGAATCAACACGACCGAAATTTATCGCACCTCTCGATTGGTTTCTAACTTAACGGGAATGCTGGTGCAGCCGAATAAAGCGATCGTAGGTGCTAATGCCTTTGCCCATGAATCTGGCATTCACCAAGATGGAATGCTCAAAAACCGCAACACCTATGAAATCATGGATGCCCAATCCATTGGCCTGACCAATAACCAAATGGTGTTGGGCAAACATTCCGGGCGCAACGCTTTTCGAACTCGCCTGAATGAATTGGGCTTTGAACTCGGGGATACAGAACTGAACAAAGCTTTTGTAAGATTCAAAGAACTCGCCGACAAGAAAAAAGAAATCACCGACTGGGATCTCGAATCGATCGCCAATGACGAAACCCAGCAGCCACCTGAACTTTTCCGGTTGGAAATGGCCCAAGTTTCCTGTGGCAGCAATGCTCAACCTACGGCCACCGTTCGCATTCGCACGCCGGACGGGGAAGATCTGATGGATGCTGCGATCGGTACAGGTCCCGTTGATGCGATTTACAAAGCGATTAACCGCGTGGTGCAAGTGCCTAATGAATTGATTGAATTCTCGGTGCAATCCGTCACCGCAGGCATTGACGCGATCGGCGAAGTGACCATTCGACTCAAGCATGACGATCGGATCTTTTCGGGGCGATCGGCCAACACCGACATCATTGTTGCCTCTGCTCAGGCATACATTAATGCGCTCAATCGTCTCTACAGCGCCATGACCAGCGGTGAACTCAAGCGCACCCACGCCCAACAAGCTGCGGGACGAGAAGCCGCCAGCGTTTAGAGCAAACCGATTCCGCTCAGTTTACTAGGTTCTAAATTGAGGACTGAGCGGAGTCGATCGCAGGTGGGTTAATGCTGATATCTGAGCTATGTACAGCGCGGTTTCGACCTTGGCGTTTGGCTGTATAAAGGGCTTTGTCCGCCATTGCTACCAAGCTCTCGGGTAAAACCTGTAAGCTCGGAACCATCGTACAAATTCCAATACTCAGCGTTACATAAGCACTCACATCAGAAGCGGAATGGGGGATATTTAACTCTGCGATCGCCCACCGAAGTTTGTAGCATAGGCTCCGCGCCCCGAATTCATCGGTATTGCCCAAAACGATCGCAAACTCTTCCCCGCCATAGCGTGCCACCAGATCCCCACCTCGATTAACAACCTTTTGAAGAACTTCTGCAATCTTCTGAAGACAGGCATCGCCTGCCTGATGTCCATAGGTGTCGTTGTAGCGTTTGAAATAATCTACATCGCATACAAGGACGGATATATCGCATTTTTCGCGCATCATCAGTCGCCAAGTTTGATTTAAAAAGTCATCAAAGCGACGACGGTTCGCGATTTGGGTTAGTCCGTCTAAGGTTGCCAGTAACTCTAACTTTTTATTGGCTTGTCGGAGAGCGATTTCTGCTTCACGGGCTTTTTCCTGGGCGCGTTTTCGCTCTTGAATTTCTAACTCCAACTCCAAAGTTCGTTCATAAACTTCCCGCTCTAGGCTTTGGTTATAGTCGGCTAGAATAGTTTCAACTTGCTTGCGTTCTGTGATGTCTAGGACGATACCGTACCAAATATGTTGGCCATCGGTTTGTGGCTCATGTTGGGCCATCACCTTCGTCCATCTAATCTGTCCTTGAGGCGTGATGATGCGATATTCCAGATTAAAGGACTGAGGATTTGCCAGGGTCTGAGTGACCAGGGTTTGTAGCGCAGGGCGGTCTTCAGGGTGAGCGATCGACTCTATTAGGGCCTCAGGATTGTCAAGTAAGATCTGACGATCGATGCCATAAATCTGCTGAATTTGTGCATCTAAATCATCAAACCCGTAGCTTCCGTCATCGCTGAGTACATAGCGAAACGGAACGCCGAGGATGCTTTTACTCAAGTATTTAAGTTGGCGGTCACTGTGCTGTTGTGCAATTTCCGCGCGCTTTTGGGCCGTGATATCAACAATAAATCCACACCAAATCACATCGCCATTGGGAAATTTTTCAGGGGTTGCATAGCCTTGAAAGTGCTGTTGCCCCCTAGGTGTTATCAATATTCCTTGATGAACCCAAGGCGTGAGGGTTTCGTAAGATCGGAGAATTTCACCCTGCATGGCTTGAATCGTGTCCGGAGAGACGATTTTCCAAAGGTTGCCGGGATGCTCTAGGAGCCAGCTGGATTCGATACTATAAGACTGGTAGAAATTAGGACTAACGTAGGTCAAGCCGCCCTGCCCACCGGGATTCAGCACATATTGAAAAGAACCAGGCATATTTTCAGCAAGACGCTGATAAAAAGGGGATTTTTTTTCAAGACGATTAGAATCTTTCTCGTTACGATCGAGCGTTGGCAGCAGAGTCAGAACATCAGAAGACATTCTGACTCCGTGATCAGTCATATTCATAGATATCACTCATGTTTTAGAGATAAATGAATGCTTATGTATTAAAAATCAGTGTAAATACTGAGCACATGACCGCCAATTTTTGCTCATTTTTAAGAACTATTTTAGTCTAAAAAGAAATTTTTATATAGTTTTTCTTAAGATTTCACCGCTTGAAATATTGTAAAAATCACGCGGCCATCCCGAAATAACTCAGTAATTTTCATGTCAGCACTGATTAAAACAGGGAGATAGAGCATTTGTTTTCTATTCACAAAATAAAAAGATTCTTAAATAAATATGATGTCTTTATTCCCTTATGAAAGAGCAAGAGATAATTTTTTGGTGTTCAAATGAATACTCAGTATTCTGCCATTTTCAATTCGACCATTTGGTGCGTTTTACTCCCCCGATCGCTATGATTCTTTTAAATTCTATTTTTGCAAAGCTGAGCCAACGATCGCGCATGACGACGGTGCAAGCGCTCATCGTGTTGTCGATCGCACTACAATTGGCAACGCTTTCTGGAGTCGTGGCATATTTCACCTTGCAGCAGCGGCAGTTGATTGTGAAAGATCTCGCCCAAAGTCGCACCGCTCAGGCGTTAGAAAAGCTTCAGAAATACTTGGGTGAACAGCAAACTTCTGACATCAAGATAGCTGAGATGACAGGTATTTTGTCTCACCGCACGGAGGGACAGCT
>JANMIS010000338.1:0-1329 GCA_031375925.1 Synechococcales cyanobacterium OTE_70_concoct_197_sub | reverse complement strand
GCCGGAAGCTGCCATGAAGCGCGTGATTGGCCACCTATCCGTTTCTCTGCAGGTGCCATGGCTACTTACGAAACTCGAAGGTGGCCATGACCGGATGATGGTCGCTGATATCGCGTTCCGCACGGTCCTTCGTGTAGCGAGTATCCCAATGATCTAGATCAGCTCCGGACCCACGGATATTGTACTGAGGGAGGACTTCGATCGACTTGAACTTAATGCCAGGACCGGCCGTGGTTGAGAGCATGGGTTTAGAAACAAGGATGCGGTCGAACTGCTTTTCGAGGATCAAATGTGTCTGACGTTTGCCCTCAGGAGCCATTTCAAGTAGATCAAACAAGTCGTCCGAGGCGTTCTCTGTTCGCCGGCCCAACAGATCGAACATTCCGTCACCGTTCGCGCTGATACTCCCAGCCATTTCCTCAACGTTGAGATCGCCCAGGATGACACGATTCTCGCCCGCAGCGATGCCATTGCGCATCCAAGCATGGGCCAACTTGCACTGCTGACGCCTCAAGTCTGCGGCGTCGGCGGTTGCTCTCAAGTGCAGTACCAGCGCCGTCAACGACTCCGTTTTCCCATTCGCTTGCCACTCAAATTTCGCGAACATATGTTTCGAAAGATTGTAGTATTCCTTTGACGTAAACATCTCTTGCGTTTGTTCACGCCGGGAATACTCGACCAACCCAGATTGGTAAATGATGGCAACATCCTGTTCGGTGGCTGAATCGTACCCCTCAATGAAAGCCACGCGATAGGTCAAGTTGTGCTTGTCCTTGAGCGCCTTGGTGAGCGCGTTCATCACCGCTCGGTCCTCGATCTCTTGTACGGCAAGAATCGTTGGTTGAAACTGAGCAATGGCTGCAGCCACCGTGGTTAGTTTCCATTGCCATTCCTCAGTGCTGGGTGAGGACTGCTCCTTGGCAACATCGCTTCGATTGTTTCCTTTGAAATCGTCAAAGAACCATTCCAAATTCCAGGTTGCGATTTGGAGAGCCTCAGGCGCTTTGTCGGCTCGGGCTATGCCAGTGCATGTTAAACAAAGTGAGCCGATTAAAAGGGCGCGTTGAATCATAGTTTACGTCGGCTCAGATAAGTTCTCTCATTGGTTGATAACCGTCATCGACCAAGTAATGAGGCCGGCCGGTTAAGTCGGCAACGGTTGTGGTCGACGCGTTGATACCCAAATTATGATACAGGGTTGCGACGACTTCTTGAAACGTAACAGGGCGCAAGACGGCTTCGCCTCCCAAACGGTCGGTAGCACCGATGATTTGTCCCGTTTTCATACCGCCACCCGCGAGCAACGCGCACGAGACATTCGGCCAGTGG
>JANMIS010000325.1:0-5008 GCA_031375925.1 Synechococcales cyanobacterium OTE_70_concoct_197_sub | reverse complement strand
CCCGGAAGGTTTGGAACTGGTAGGCACCGCAAACGAGTAAACCAACCATTACCCATGAACGCTGTGGGTCAATCAACCAATACTCAGGAATGCCTCGATCGGCGTATTGGTCGCGCTTGTCTTGATAATCCCTTATGTAATTGTCTGAATCCTCATCACCAGGCGAAACAACTTCGACCACAAGCCGAGGTGGTGGCATCGTCGCGCCTAGACGAGTGCTGCTTTTCATCAGTACTAAATGAGCATCATCCAAAACCGTTAGATCTGGGAATCGGGTTCTGGGTTTACCATTGACGACGATCTGAACCTTCCCAGGGCTGAGAAGCTTGTAATAGATGCCCATCTGGACAAGCAATAGGTACAAATAGTTGGCGATCGCTTCATTGACTAACGATTCAGACATAACCTCGACCAATTCCCCATCCCAATACTCACACCGACCTTCTGGTAGATCGGACGGATCCGCCGTTAGGTACTCCTCAAAACTTGCAAATCTGGTTTTGGTTAACGTCATTCGATCGCCCTTCCTCAGAAGCAATGGTCTCCATTCATCATACTTCCTTCAAAATCTCCTTCGTACATTTTCAGCTTCAAATGTACGAAGCTTGAAAAACGAGTGAGTGCGATGGTCTTGACCGCTCGAAGAGCATCGGGTTTATTTGGCGATCGTTGGATAGTCGATCTGGATAGAATCTGGATAAATTTCTAAAGTCGATCGCCGAAAACCTTGTGTAGAGAGACTTGATTTAAACCTTGGTAAGGGTGAGGTCATGAGTTCAATCCTCATCATAGGCTTACCCTGAAACTCCTTCCTAAAAGGAGTTCCATAGCATTTGGAAGTATCCTTCTGTACACGGGTTCTATGTTCAATCTGGACAACAGTGGACACTAGAACCTATAGGTATCCCTTTAGTCCCCATAGGATTGGTATCGAAATTGGTATTCAAGGATAGAACATGGGAACTAAAGTCACATAAGGTCACAGTGGAAGACCACAAGGGGTGGTTACGACTGAGGTGGAGTTACCTAGGGAAACGCCCTACTCTCTCCATAGGGTGGAAAAATAGCCTACCTGCTAGAGCCGTTGCTAAGAAGAAAGCTAGTGAGATTGAGGGAAACCGTAGTCAATGCCCTAAGGGCGGTCAAAGACCAACGCAGTAGGCGCAAAAACATGGCCGTAGCCACTGACCGACGAATGACGCTAGCGGAATATTTGGATTATGAACACCCGTCGGATGGACGCTATGAACTGGAAGATGGGGTACTGATTGAGACGGGTGCTGAAGCTCCGTTGAATCCCTTTATCGCAGTTTTTCTTTTGGCTCACTTCTTGCAAGCGTTGGGTGTTTTATCTCGACACCTAGCGATCGGTCATCAAATTGAAGTGAGATCGCAGTATGCGATGTCTAGACAGCCTGATCTCATCATTCATACCGAAGCGTCACGCGCTGCCATCCTAAGCGGGGAAAAGATTTTGCGCCTCACTTCACCGCCGCCCCTGTTGGTTGTGGAAGTGGCCTCACAGAGCATTACAGATAGAAAGTCTTACAGACGGGATTATGAATGGAAACCCCGCGAATATTCCGATCGCGGCATCTCAGAGTATTGGATTGTAGATCCCGATCGGGCTTGGGTCATGGTGGGAACTTCGGCTTCCGGTGCCTACCAGTTCGAGACATTCCAAAGTGAACAGGCGATCGTCTCCCCCACATTCCCAGAGTTAAAGCTGGCGGCAGCGGCGGTCCTGAGTGCAGGGCGATAGATTAGCGATTTAGCACCTTCCGAACGGTGGAATGATGCCAAGTCCCACCGCGCTTCGTGGGGATACTTTGGGCGTTTAAATAATCTGCGATCTTCGTCAGCACCATTCGACCTGCCGGGGTACTGGTATCAATTTGCAAATCCAAGATAACCAGACTCTTCCCCAAAGGCGCGATCGTCTCATCCACGGTTCAGTCCGTCAAGTTTTGTGCCTGGAAGATATAGCTAGACCTCGATCGCAATTCATTCGGTCCAGGTTTCCGCAGACAGTGGGAGTTCATTTAGCTCGCTGCGGGCTTCGCGCCAAGTGGGGTAGTGGTGGTTGAGAATGGCAACAAAGCGATCACTGTGGTTCGGTTCGATGAGATGGGTGAGTTCGTGAACGATGACATATTCGAGCAGGTCTTTAGGTTTCTTGACGAGTTCGGTATTTAGGCGAATGTGTTTGGCTTGAGGGTTACAGCTTCCCCATTTTGTCTTCATGCGCTGTAAAAAGTATTCTGGAACTTCCACTCCCAATTTGGGTTGCCATTTTTGGATTAGCTTTGGGACCACTGTGTGCAGGAGGGATTTATGCCATTCGTGGAAGATTTCGGCGCGTTTGGTGAGGTCGCTGCCGGGGCGAACGCTGAGGGTAATGCGTTTGTGGTCGAGGGTTATGGTGGGTTTGGCATTGTGGTAAATGACGGAGAGGAGATAGCGGCGTCCCCAGAGATAATGGCTTTCGCGATCGATGAGCTGTCGGGGTGTTTCTCGGGCTTGATTAAGAAATTCTTGTTGTTGACCGCGAATCCAGCCGAGCTTGCTAATGGCATAGGCTCGGGCTACATCTAGGCGAGTGGCTGTCGGGGCGACGAGGGTGACGTGTCCGTCCGGTGGATGGACGGAAAGGTGGACGTTCTGGACATCTTTGAGGGTTAGGGAGATGGGAATCTCGCCGATTTGGATGGTCTGAGTCATAAGCGTCTGGATCATAAGTGTCTGGGTCATCAATAGCCACTCTGATTTTTGATGATCTCGAAGATTGCCTGCGTTGCGGCACGGTCACGAAACATTATAGGGAAGATGGCGTTGAGGACTTGCTTTTCCCGAATTTCGTCACCTTTCCAGTCGGCGGGGGCGTGAGTGTGTATCGCTTGGTCGAGGGCTAGGGCGATCGACGCTTTTTCATCTATGTTTTCAGGACATTGGAACGTGGTGGCGGTGAGGGTTGCTAGGTTATTGAAGAGGACGATCGCTTCGGTTTTGCCATGCAGGACTGCGGGAATATTGGCTGTTGGTTGCTTCTGTCCGAGTTGCTGGGCGAGGGCTTCGGCGTCTTTTAGGAATTGCTCGTAGGACTGGGTGCCGCTGCGTTTTTGTTGAATTAAGTCATCCAGTAGTTTCGACATTTCCGCGTAGAATCTGGGGTCGGTGAGTTGGTCACGGATGATGGTTTTGCGGACGTTGTTGATGATGGTGTCGGCGATCGCGTTATTTGAGAGGTTGCCTTTTTTGTTGAGCTTTTGGGCGATCGTGTCGTGGATTCCGGTCTCGATAATGGCTTCGGTAAGAGAAAGCTCGTTCAGGTTGCCGATCGCTTCGGCGGGATCGGCTTGGATGTAGGTATTGATCAGGTGACGCATATCTGCTTCGTAGGGCTTGATGTCTAGCTCTTCGCCGGAGCGTTGTTTGATGGCCGATCGGATGTCAGTGTAATAGTGCTTTTCTTGTTCTATTGCGGTGATGTCTGTGGGAGAGTAGCCTGCGGCTTGAAGGTTTTGGGCCATGGCTGCGTAGGCTCGTAGAAAGGTGACGACGAACTTGTAGAAGGAGATTCGGAGGGGTTCGGAGCGGGTGAGTGCGTCGAACTCGTTGATATCACCGCAGAAGTAATGGAGGTATTGTTCGACTTCTCGGGGGTGGGGGACGGGTTCGCACAAGTAGTGAAGGGCTTGACGGGCGGAGTCGAGGTTGGCTTTGCCTTCTTGAATGCAGTCTTTGAGGATGATGTTGGATTCGCCCATGGTGTCGTCGTCTAGTTCGTCAGAGTTGTAGACGGCGATCGATTCTTGGACGCGACCGAGGAGTTCTTTGTAATCGACGATGTAGCCGTAGTCTTTGTCCTCCCCGTCGAGACGGTTGGTGCGGCAGATGGCTTGGAAGAGGGTGTGATCCCGCATTTCGTTGTCGAGGTAGATGTAGGTGCAAGATGGTGCATCAAAACCTGTGAGGAGTTTGCTGACGACGATCAGGAGTTTGCAGTTGGCGGGTTCTTCGATGAAACGCCGTTTGGTTTCCTGTTCGTAGGCTGTTGTGGTCTGTCCATTCTTCAGGACTTGATTTTTATAGGTGTCGAACTTATAGCGATCGTCGCTGTTTTTGGATTGGCTGGAGATAGCGCTGGGCGTGGGTTCGTAGGAGGTGATGATGCCGCAATATTGACCAAAGCTGGTGTTTTGGAACAGGCGGAAGTAGTGGCAGGCATCGTAAATAGAGGAGGCGACGAGGATAGCAGTGCCTCGATCGTCGTTCAACCGAGGCAGTACGCCAAAGTCGTGGATGATGTTGGCGATGATCCGCTGTTTACGTTCGCCGGAACTCATCAATTCTTCTAGCGTTGCCCAGCGTTTGCGGAGGACGGCGCGTTGGAATTTGTTGAGTCCTTTGGTTTTTTGGTCAAACCAGTCATCGATCGCGCGTTGGGAGGTGAGGCGTTGGGGGACGTTGCGGGCTTCGTATTTGAGGTCGAGGATGACTTTATCGGTGACGGCTTCGTGGAATTTGTAGGTGTGGATGTAGGTGCCGAAGACTTCGCGGGTGGTTTCTTTGTCTTTGCGCAGGAGGGGGGTTCCGGTGAAGCCGATGAAGAGGGCGTTGGGGAGCCAGCGCTTCATTTGGGTGTTCATGTTGCCGCCTTGGGTACGGTGACATTCATCGACGAAGACGTAGAAGCGTCCGTGGATTTTGGGCGGGGGGCTTTTGAAATTGAGGTCGAATTTGTGGATGAGGGCACAGAGAAGGCGAGGGGTGGTGCCTGTGAGTTTTTGGACCAGTTCTTTTCGCGAAGTGATGCGGGGTGAAGTGTCGCCGATGATGCCTGCATTTCTCATCACACCTTCGATTTGTTTATCGAGTTCGGTACGATCGGTGATGATCAGAATTCGGGCTTCGGAGTCGTGTTCGAGGAGCCATTTGGCAATGAGCACCATGAGGATGCTTTTGCCGCTGCCTTGGGTGTGCCAGATGACGCCGCCTTCGCGTTGGC
>JANMIS010000324.1:0-7036 GCA_031375925.1 Synechococcales cyanobacterium OTE_70_concoct_197_sub | reverse complement strand
GTCTGTGGCTCCATACCTGTTGCCCAAGAAGATTACACCCTTGGTCCAGGCGATCGGATTAAAATCGACGTTCTTAAAGCGCCACAATATGCCCTCGATACCCAGGTCCTAGTGGATGGGACCATTAGTTTTGTGCAAGTGGGGCGATTGTCTGTACAAGGATTGACGATCGCTGAAGCCACCGAAAAAGTCAGCGCGATGTATGGCAAACTCCTCCGCTATCCCGTCGTTACCCTCACCTTAGTGTCACCGCGCCCCATCAAAGTTGCCGTCACTGGTGAAGTCAGCCGCCGAGGCACCTACGATCTCACGGGCGCAGGGCCAGACAACAATGCAGGACCGACCCAATTTCCCACCGTCACCCGCGCTTTGAAAATCGCAGGTGGAATTACCCAAGCCGCCGACCTCAATCAAGTTGAAATCCGTCGCCCTCAGCGCAGCGGACTCCCCTGTAACCAAGTCAATCTTTGGAAATTTCTCCGAGAAGGGGACAGCACTCAAGATGCCATTCTCCGAGATGGCGACACCATTTTTGTGCCCACTGCCAAAACCCTTGACCTCAACGAATCCTACCAACTCTCCACAACCAGTTTCTCTGCCGAAAAAGTCCAGCCTCTGAATATCACCGTCGTCGGAGAAGTCTTCCGTCCCGGCACCCACACGGTAGAAAGCAGTGTCACCGTTCCCATTGCTGGAACGGCTGGGCAGAGTTTCAACCAAGCCCGCACCTTTCCCACCGTCACCCGCGCTTTGCAAAGTGCCGGGGGAATCAAAGCAATGGCTAACGTCCGAACGATTCAAGTCCGTCGCGTCACGCAAAGCGGGGCCGAACAAAACTTCAATGTAGATCTTTGGGCTTTGTTGAAAGAAGGCGATCAAAAACAAGATTTAATCCTTCAGGACCGAGACACCATTTTTGTTCCTCTCGCCACCACCCGCGATCGAAATGAAGCAAGCACTATTGCAGTTGCGACCTTCTCGCCCGATAAGATTCGCGTCAGTGTCATCGGGGAAATCGAACGTCCCGGCTTCTTAGAACTTCCCCCCAATGCCCCTCTAACCAGAGCGATCGTCGCAGCAGGTGGATTTAATAGGCGGGCCGATCGCAGCACCGTCGAATTCATCCGTCTCAATCCCGATGGAACGATGACCAAAAAAGATGTCCCCGTTAACTTTGCCGCCAACATGGATGACCAATCCAATCCGACGCTTCAAAATGAAGATGTTATTGTGGTGCGACGATCGGGACTTTCAATCTTTGGAGATTCTGATCAAGTTGTTAACCCAGTCAGTGGGATTATCTCGGTCATCCGATCGATCTTTTTCCGCTAAGTTAGAATCACTGATTTAAACCCCACCATACTCCCCCTCGTGCTAGACCTATGGAAAATGGAACTTCAAACAATCGCCCACAGTGGCTGCCTTTATTCAATGGGCAAGCCGAAGATGATGCCCTCGACTTCGGCAATATTTTCTCCGTTTTTCAACGACGAGGCTGGATTGTACTCACGAGTGCAATCCTAGGGGGATTTCTCGGAGCCACGCTGGGAAAAGCCAAACCTAGCTATCAAGCCGAATTTCAATTGCTCACCAGACCCATTACTCCAGAAGGCCAAGTTGTTTCGTCACTCAAGCAATCTGTCGATGTTTCTGGCGGGGGCAGCGCTAGCACGACCTCTTCCCCCAGAGGTCCGGGTTTTGATGCGACTAAGGCCAGACTTCTACTGAGTCAAGCGGTCCTCGAACCCGTTCATCAGCAAGTCAAAGAAACCTATCCCGATTTCCAGTACAGCCAATTGCTCAGAAGCATTGATGTCAAACCCATACCCGACACCGAAATCCTGACAGTCCGCTACTCCGACAGCAACAAAGACCGCGTTAGCACCGTTCTGAAAGTCCTTAGCGATCGTTACCTCAAATACTCTCTAGAAGAACGCCGAGCAGAGACCAATCAAGGCCTTACTTTCATCAATGACCAACTGCCTGAGCTTCAGGGCAAAGTCCAAGCCCTTCAGCAGCGGCTTCAAACCTTCCGACAGCAGTACACCTTCTTCGACCCTGAATCCCAAAACCGCGAAATCTCTGAGCAACTCTCAAGCTTTCGAAAACAGCGCCTCGACACCGAAATTCAGCTCAAGCAAGCCCGCGCCCTTGCAGACGACCTTGGCCGTGAAATTGCCGAGAAAGCAAACGATCGTGAAACCACCGCAGGAGTCGCTTTTCGTCAGAGTCAAGGCTACCAAAAACTGATTGATCAACTGCTAGCCGTAGATGGAAAGATCGCCCAAGATGGCGCAATCTATCTGCCAGATAGCGAAAATATGCGCATCCTTCAAAATGAGAGAACTCAAATTCTTTCCCTCATGCAACGAGAAGCGACCCGAGCTAAAGATGAAGTTATCAGCCAAGTGACCGATTTAGAAGCCAAAAATGCCGCTCTTGACACCACCGAACAAGGTCTCAGACAGCGAATGCAGGATCTTTCCGGCATTGCCCGCGAATACACTGACATCCAGGCTAAACTGCAAATCGCCACTGAAAATCTTAATCAATTTCTCGCAAAAAAATCTACCCTCCAAATCAACAGCGGTCAACAAGTCACCCCTTGGCAGCCCATCTCAGCTCCCAGCGATCCACAGATCACCAGCGTTTCATCTAACACCCTAGTTGGGTCCATCCTCGGGCTGCTTTTGGGAATTGGAGCGGCCTTGATGATCGATCGGTTAATCAATGTCTTCTACAATCCAGAAGAAATCAAGAAAGCCAGCAAAGTTCCACTCCTCGGCGTGATTCCCTACAATCGTGAACTCGCTCAAGTAGAGCGCAGCCTCAGCAGCCGTCCGAATAGCCCTGACATGTCTCAGTTCGGGAAATTTTCAAGATTTGGCACGATTCCTTTTCTAGAAGCATTTCGCCTGCTCAGTACCAATTTGCGGCTAACCAATACCCAAGCGCCCATTCGATCGATCGTCATCACTTCAGCGATGGCAGGCGATGGCAAATCCACCGTCGCCCTCTACCTTGCGCAAGCCGCAGCATCCATGGGTCAGCGAGTCCTCCTTGTCGACGCCGAACTGCGCCGACCTCAGCAGCATTATCGCTTGGGCCTTTCTAATCAGCAGGGTCTCAGTAACGTTCTACTCAGCAACTTAGATGCCAGCGAATTCATCCAACCTTGGTCCATCAATCCCAATGTCCACATCCTCACCGCCGGAAGCTCTCCCAACGATCCCATTACTCTTCTTGCATCCCAAAAAATGAAGCAAGTCATGGAGCGCTGTGCCCAAGACTACGACCTCGTGATCTACGATACGCCGCCCATTACAGGTCTTTCTGATGCCCTGTTGGTCGCAGCCCACGCAGACGGACTCATTCTCGTGACCCGCATCAAAAAAACCAAACGCGTCGCTGTCGAACAAGCCCTCGAAGGACTCAAATTTCTGCCTAACCGAGTTCTCGGCATTGTCGCAAACGATAGCCGTCAGCCGCCTAGCAATTCTGGCTATCCGCTCCATAGCCTTCCCTTTGAGTCTCTACCCATTCCCCAAACGCCTGCGCTCAACCCCCGTGCTTAATCTATGAATATTTCTATCTTCGGAATCGGGCTGATGGGCGAACCGATCGCAACCCGACTCCTTCAGCAAGGCCATCGCACGACCCTATACAACCGAACCCCAAGAGAATTTGCAAATCTCCAGTCCCAAGGTGCGATCGTCGCCTCAACCTCGAAAGCAGCGATCGAAGCCAGTGAATTCTTGCTGCTGACCCTGAGCGACGCCCAAGCCATTCGCGAAACTTTGATTGACCATAAACCCGACCTTAGAAGCAAAACAATCCTGCAAATGGGTACGATCGCCCCCCAAGAAAGCCAAGATATAGCCAAAAGCATTCAAGATCTCGGTGGAGAATACGTCGAATCTCCTGTCCTCGGGAGCATTCCAGAAGCAAAAACCGGAACTCTACTCATCTTCGTCGGTGCATCACAGGAGTTGTTCGATCGGACCCTTCCCCTTTTAAAAGACCTAGGAAAATCCCCACGCCATATGGGTGAAATTGGCACTGCCTCCGCCACAAAGCTTGCCCTCAACCAACTCATCGGCAGTCTCACCAGCGCCTTCTCTATCAGCCTCGCCCTAGTGCAGAATAGCAACGTCAACCTCGATGCCTTCATGGACATCCTGCGCCAAAGTGCCCTCTACGCCCCCACCTTCGACAAAAAACTCCAGCGCATGGTGGACCAAAACTACAGCAACCCTAATTTCCCGACCAAACACTTACTGAAGGACATGCAACTCTCTCGCAATGCCGCCCAAGCTCACGATATAGACACCCAACTCATCGAAGCCGTCATCAAAATCACAGAGCGATCGATTCAACAAGGCCAAGGCGAATCTGATTACAGTGCCATCTACAGCACCATTTACAACTAGCACCCCAATCTCCCTAAAACCTCTCAGCCAATCAACGTAGAGTAACCTAATTTTCTCCCGTTGATGCCCGTGAATGCACAGAGGACCGTCAAAAACCCCAATGCCTACACTTGGAGAACACCTGTTGCCGTGCGCCTCCTTTGTTTATGCGAGTTTTGATCTATTCATACAACTACCACCCCGAACCGATCGGCATCGCACCCTTGATGACCGAACTGGCTGAAGGACTGGTCCGCCAAGGGCATGAAGTTCGGGTTGTCACAGGAATGCCTAACTATCCTCAGCGGCAAATCTACGACGAATACAAAGGCAAGTTCTACCTCACTGAAGAACGCAACGGCGTCATCATTCAACGCAGCTTTATCTGGGTCAAACCTAAGCCTACACTGGTTGATCGTCTTCTTCTTGATGGAAGCTTTGTTGTTTCCAGCTTTTTTCAAGCTTTGCGCGGCTGGCGGCCTGATGTCATTCTGTTGACTGTACCACCGCTTCCCGTTTGTCTTCCCGCTGCGCTACTCGGACTGCTTTACAACTGCCCGATCGTCCTCAATGTCCAAGACATCCTCCCCGAAGCCGCCATCCACGTTGGCTTACTGAAAAACAAAACGATGATCCGCGTTTTAGAGAGTTTGGAGCGATTCTCCTATCGCACTGCCCACACCGTCAGCGTCATTGCCGAGGGCTTCGTAGATAATCTCGTCCAGAAAGGCGTTCCCGCCAGCAAGATCACCTGCATTCCCAACTGGGTCAACACTCAATTCATTCGCCCACTTGCCAAAGAAGACAATGCTTTCCGTAAAGCCCACAGACTCGAAGGCAAATTCGTGGTCATGTACTCCGGCAACATCGCCCTGACCCAAGGACTTGAAACCGTCATCGAAGCTGCAACTAAGCTCTCTGACCAGCCCGATATCGCCTTCGTCATTGTGGGGGAACCCAAAGCGATCGCCAAGCTCAAAGACTATTGCACCACCTGCGGAGCCACTAACGTCCATCTGCTTCCTTTCCAGCCCCGCGAAAAACTCCCTGAAATGTTGGCAGCAGCGGACGTGGGCCTCATTGTGCAAAAACACAACGTCGTCTCTTTCAACATGCCATCCAAGACGCAGGTGTTACTTTCCAGTGGTCGTGCGATCGTAGCCTCCGTTCCCAGCACAGGCAGCGCAGCCAAAGCGATCGAAAAAAGTCGCGGCGGTCTGGTCGTCGCACCTGAAAATCCTGAAGCCCTCGCAAAGAGTATTCTTCAGCTTTTTCAAGATCCCGAACTCGCCGATCGTCTGGGCTATCAAGGTCGTCAGTACGCCTTAGAGCGCTACTCTTTCGAGCAGTCCCTCAGCCAATACGAAAAGCTCTTCTACAGTGTTGCTGCCACGCGAAAACGACCTGCATATACCCTTCGCCCTGAAGAATCAAGAAGCTGAAATAATTGGGAACTTTAGATAAAAAATCATTGCCTAATTTATTAAACAAATTACCAAAATCAAATATATTTGTCTTTAAAAATCTCGAATTCTGAGATTTTTTTTGTAATTGGGGAACTCTGGCTATACGAATATAAATGTAATTTAATAATGTTTAATTACATTAGGTTTATATCTCAAAATAACCCTTGACTAGACATTAGCTGCCCTCAGTTTACCTTTACCCAACCGCCATGATTTCAAAACTTCCCGTCTCTATTCTTATCCCTGCTCGAAACGAAGAAGCTAATCTAGCTGCTTGTTTGGAGAGTGTTTCGCGGGCAGATGAAGTCTTTGTTGTGGATTCGCAGAGTAGCGATCGGAGTATTGAAATCTCAGAGAGTCATGGCGCAAAAGTCGTGCAATTTGAATTCAATGGTCGTCACCCTAAAAAGAAGAATTGGTCTCTTGAAAATCTACCTTTTCGCAATGAATGGGTGCTGATTGTAGACTGCGATGAACGAATTACCCCCGAACTCTGGAATGAAATCGAAACGGCGATCGCTGATCCTGAATTTCAAGGCTATTACCTAAATCGCAAAGTCTTTTTCCTGGGTAAATGGATTCGCTTCGGTGGCAAATATCCCGACTGGAATCTGCGCCTGTTCAAACACAAACTCGGACGCTACGAGAACCTCGGCACCGAGGGAATGCGAAATACTGGGGACAATGAAGTCCATGAACATGTGGTGCTTGAAGGCAAAGCTGGCTATCTCAAAGAAGACATGCTTCACATTGATTTCCGCGATATCTATCAATGGCTAGAGCGCCACAACCGATATTCCAACTGGGAAGCTCAGGTTTATTACAATATTCTTCATGGCAAAGGCAATGACGGCACGATCGGCGCTAACCTCTTCGGCAATGATGTTCAACGCAAACGCTTTTTAAAACGAATTTGGGTGAGATTGCCGTTCAAACCATTTTTGCGATTTATTTTGTTCTACTTCCTACGATTGGGCTTCTTAGACGGAAAAGCAGGCTACACCTACGGTCGCCTCTTGAGTCAGTATGAATTCAACATTGGGGTCAAACTATTAGAAATTGAGCAATTTAATGGCGTTCTGAATCAGCAAGTTATTTTGGACGATCGTATGACTTCCACCGCAATTCCTCAAACTGAAGCCTAATAGGTCTGTAAATGCA
>JANMIS010000580.1:0-3123 GCA_031375925.1 Synechococcales cyanobacterium OTE_70_concoct_197_sub | reverse complement strand
CACGCCCGCTATATGGCCAAATATTATGAGCCAAAGGGCACTGTAGTAAAGACCTACGCCACGCAGGATGAAGCGATGATTCAGGCGATCGGAGAGCGGGCCGTCTACCTTTACAACGATGAAGGTGAAGGCTATCAGCGAGCTATGTGGCTCTATCAGACGGTGGATAACGCCGCTGGAGCTTTGGGCATGGCGGCGATGGCGAATAAGATTGGTCAAGACATTTCGTTCTTGGGTTTCTTAGACAATTTGACCCCGAAGCCTGAGAAGGTTCAAAGCATTGACCTGACGATTAAGCTCGTGGTCGAACTGCTGGCTTACTGCCAGATCAATGGTCTTCCGGGGGACAGCATTGGGGATTTCCTCGCGGCGCTGGGAGACTACGGCGGAGAGTCGCTGATGCGAATGGTGGCGTTGATCTGTTTTGATGGGTTGATTCCATTGGGTCCTGGCTTTATTGATAAAGGATTGGGGACGCTGAACAATATGACTCCGAATGATTTGGAGAAAAATGACACCTTTAAAAGTGTCAGCAGCCTGATCCCAGGCAACAACAGCGGCGATAAATTAGGCTTTATTGGCCAGAGTTTCGATTCGGTGCGAGGTTGGATGACGGGCTTTGTGGACGAAAAGGGATTGACCCAAGAAAATGCCTTGGGCAGTCTTCAAAAGTTTGTGCAGGGCACTGGCGACAAACTGGACTATGTGGGGGCTTTCCTAGATGTTTCGGTGAAGTACTACACCCACACGGGAACCCAAACCCTGGCACGACGCTTGATTGAACGGGCGATCGCGGAGCTTTAAGCCCTGACGATCGCTTTAACAAAGATCATTTAAAAAGGGAGACGATCGCTACAAACGATCGTCTCCCTTTCTAAGTTTGAATCTCAAAGATCAATAGGATCTAATCCTAAATCGCTTCAACGTTCTTTTCGCCTGTCCGGATACGGATTACATTATCTACGGGAGACACAAAAATTTTGCCATCTCCAATTTCTCCAGTTCTGGCTGCCGTCACAATCTTGTCAACTACCATATCGACTTGTTCGTCTTCGACAACAATATCAATCTTCAGTTTTTGCAAGAATTCCACAGTGTATTCAGAACCACGATAGCGTTCTGTCTGGCCCTTTTGACGACCGAAGCCCCGCACTTCTGAAACGGTCATCCCGACAACGCCCGCATTGACGAGAGCAATTTTAACTTCATCCAATTTAAAAGGGCGGATGATTGCTTCAACCTTTTTCAAAATCCGTCTCTCCTTAATCCAAACACTGTTGATTTAACTGATGCTTAAATAATGCACTAATTCAGGCATAAAGACTAACATACTTGAGATTTCTCAATGTGGTAACTTTTGACTCTGAATTGAACTGCAACAAAAGCTTCTTAAGACTACTAACATCTGATTCAACTTAATGTCGTATCAGTTTTTACTGACTTGTGAGATAGATGCTATCAAATGTTGAGAGAAATTGCTGTGAAACGCAGAATTTTTTTACATTTTCGTACGATCGTGGCGGAATTCCAGCATTAAGCCTGAACGCGATGGCTTAGCGATGCGGTGCCTGCTGGTTAAGCAAGGGCCGCACAATCAGGAAGCCGGCCCCAAAGGCACTCAAAATGATTAAGCCAATCACCAGCGCTAGCCGCCAGCCTCGTAGCTCTTGAGCCATGGTAGAACCCTGCTGAAACAAGCGCTGAGCCATGGGTTGGTGGGTTCCTGTCAGCCATTCCTCTCGATCGGAGGGCATCGGAGTTGGGGAAGCGGAGGTCATGCGACGACTGGGTTGCAGGCTATTGGTAGGAACGCTGTGGAATTGCTCAGCGTTGGGCTTAAGAGCGTTTTTTAGGGGGGTGGGCTTAAGTCCGGATAGGGCATTGTTCACCGAGGGATCAGGACTGAACTGCTCAGAAGCTTCGAATTTGCTATCAGCGCTAGGAATTTGACTGACTTGGTGATGGGTGTGCATGACCATCTGGACTAGACGCTGAAGTTCTTGACGAAGATGTTGATTTTCGTCGAGGATGCGCTGATTTTTGAGCGTTAGGGCGTTGACTTCGCCGTTTTTTTCCTGAAGTTCACTGCAAAGCTCCCGATATAAAGACACGGGGACAGCGGAAATAGTCGGTTCAACAGCGTTCGGGTTTCGCATAAACGATCGCACTAGACAGAGCCAGTTCTATGAGTGGTGAAGTATCCAGGATTTTACTTAATATTCTTGGATTGGCAAGAGTTTTTTCTGACTGAATTGGGTCGGCCTTGGAATGACCGTAGATCATCGGAAGATCATCGGAACCGATCGGGCCAAGTGCTGTAAGGCTTTCGGGCGAGGAATGAATTGTTATAACGATTGTCTCCCGTGACCTCAAGGCCGATCCAGTCAGGTTTTGTAAAGTGTTGCGTTTCGTGGCTAAGTTCGATTTCGGCGATGACAAGGCCGAGGTTGTCGCCCAGGAATTCATCGACTTCCCAGATAAAGCTATCGTGAAGGATTTTTCGGCGTGTTTTTTCGATCTGAGGTTTTTCGCAGAGTTTATTGAGTAGATGTTCGGCGGTGGCAGCGGGGAGGTCAAACTCAAATTCAGCACGACTGATGCCGATGGTTTTGGCTTTGATGGTGAACATCCCCTGGGTTCCGGCGATGCGAAAGCGAAGGGTGTGGCCTGCGGAGGTGCGGAGGTGGCCGATCGTTTCGGTAGTGCCGTTGTGCTCTTGTTGCGTCAGGTCAACGCAAAGTTGGCTATGCAGGGCGAGCGCGTCTTGAATGGGGATCAGAAATTCGACGGGTTCGATCAGTTGGGCCGATCGCAGCTCAATGAAGCCGCTGGTGCGTCCGGGGGTGGCGATGGTCTTAACTCGGACATGATGGCCCCGATCGCTGTTCATGTAGCCCTGACGGTAAGGAACAGCGGGCGCGAGGGCTTTCCAAGTGTCGTAAGTGGTGAGGAACTTGCGTTCGATTTCGATCGGCATAAGAGTTTTGTTGAATAAGCCCCCAGAGGTGGGGGTTAGGGGCGGTTCGCTAGGTTTTAGGCGATCTGTTGGAAATGCAAGAAAGCGGCGATTTCCTTGGGGGTTGGCAGAGCCATGATCGCCCCTGGTTTTAAAGTCGTCAAGGC
>JANMIS010000232.1:0-3435 GCA_031375925.1 Synechococcales cyanobacterium OTE_70_concoct_197_sub | reverse complement strand
TGAAATTCCCTGCGCTCGGGCCATGGCAGGATTAGCGCCCGTCGCCCGCATCGCCAGCCCAATTTCAGATTGTAAAAACCGATCGAATATAAATTTGGTGATGAATGCGATCGTGCCTAGCAGCAAGGTATTTCCAAAGGTCGGAATCGGTTCTGGAAGAGTTTGTAATAAAGCAGTGATGGGTTGAAAGATTGTGGGCTGATTGAGCAGAGGAAGGTTAGGACGACTCATAATCCGAAGATTAATGGAATACAATGCAATCATTGTTAGAATGCTTGCCAGTAAATTCAAAATCTTAAATTTCACATTTAACGTTGCAGTACAAAGTCCTGCCATTGCCCCTGCAATGATGGCCATTAGGGTCGCGACGATCGGTGGGATTCCCTTTAAAATCAAGGCCGCCACGATCGCCCCACCTAAGGGAAAGCTACCATCCACCGTCAGATCTGGGAAGTCTAACACCCGAAACGATAGATAAATCCCCAAAGCCACTAAGCCATAGAGAAACCCTAATTCCAATGCCCCTGAAAACGCAATAATATTCATTGCTCAATCTTCACAAGCTAGGGTTAATGGGTTTGAATCTTTTGAATCTGCTGAATTTCGACTCTCGCATAATGCCCTCTCGAAATATACGGCGAACGCTTTCTTTAATGCTTTCTTTATCGTACTTCAAACACGCCATGAGTTGCATGTGGAGGTTTGAGAATATTGAAGGGGTGATGTTTTGGCGATGAGCGTGGGTGATTGAAACGACCGATCGTTCCCTAAGGAATCACTTTTTGCGCTGTTTTGAGAATGGCATCGGGAATGGTGATGCCCATTTGTTTAGCGGCTTTTGTATTGATGACGAGATTGAGCTGGCTGGGGGTCTCGACGGCTATTTTTCCTGGTTTTTCACCCTTCAAAACTCGGATGACCATTTTGCCTGTTTGTTTGCCCACGTCTTTGTAATTAAAGCCAAGCGTAGCAATGGCTCCACGATCGACAGAATCAATATCCCCTGCATAGATCGGCAGTTTATTTGCGATTCCGACTTGCAACACCCCTTCCAATGCGGAAACAATTGTGTTGTCTGTAGGAACGTAAATGCTATCGACTTTCCCGACTAGGCTTTTTGCAGCAGTGGCGACTTCGCTAGAGTTGCTGACGGTGGCTTCGACAAGGGTGATGTTTCTAGCGGTCGCGGCGGTTTTGAAGCGCTTGACTTGGCTAACGGAGTTGGATTCGCCTGCATTGTAGAGGATGCCGATGCGTTTGGTTGTGGGGGTGATTTGTTGGATGAGCTCGAGGTGTTTTGCGATCGGGGCGAGGTCGCTGACGCCTGTAACGAGACCGCCAGGTTGCTGAAGATCTGTGACGAGTTGCGCGCTGAGGGGATCGGTGACGCCTGAGAAGATGACGGGAAGTTTTGGGGCGGCGGCGATCGCACTTTGGGCGGACGGGGTAGAGATGGCGACAATCACATCGGGGGTTTCACCTGCAAATTTCTTAGCAATCTGTGCGGCGGTGCTAGGGCTACCTTGGGCGCTTTCCCATTGCCAATTTAAGGTTTTATCGGCTTCAAATCCCGATGCAGCCAGTTCTTCTTTGAGTCCGTCTCGAATGGCATTGAGCGAAGGGTGTTCGACAATCTGGGTGACGGCGATCGTTTTTTGACCGCTGGTTTTGCCAGTAGTCTGATTCGGGCTACAGCTTTGGATTAAGCTTTGGACTAAAAGTGGGAGGGCGATCGTGACCAATCCTAGTTTTGCCAAATTGAGCGGGGCGCTATGGGATTGCATGATTCGTTAGGGATGAGTTTTCTGTATAGCGTATTATGCTAGAAAATTCGTGGTCGAGGACATAGGACATGGCAGAAGGCATGACGGCAGCTTGGTTAATGATTGCAGCGACGCTTGTGGTTGCCTACGTGTTGGGTTCGTTTCCAACGGGATATTTGGTCGCAAAATCAAAGGGAATTGACATCCGAGAAGTCGGATCCGGATCCATCGGAGCTACAAATATTCTCCGGACCCTGGGGAAGAAAGCGGGTGCGGCGGTGCTGATTTTGGATGTTCTGAAGGGTATTCTGGCGGTGTATGCCGTTTATTGGCTGTATATTTCGCTATTTGGGGAAACGGTCTGTCGGTTGGATGATGCCACCCGATCGGCGATCGCAGACTTAGCCCAGGCGGCTAGATTAGGCGATACCTCTGCCACCAGTACCTTCACCAACCCGCAAGCAACCTTTTGTCTAAATTTAGCGCTCTACCAACCCTGGGTTGTGGTGGGTGCGGCCTTAGCAGCGATCTTGGGCCACAGTAAATCGGTTTGGCTCGGGTTTAAGGGTGGGAAGTCTGTGGCGACCAGCTTAGGAGTGTTGCTGGCAATGAATCCGATCGTGGGTCTTGGAACGCTGGCGGTCTTTGCTGTGACCGCTGCCATCACCAAAATCGTCTCGCTTAGTTCTATTTTGGGGGCCACTGGGACGATGATCTTGATGATTGCGCTAAGACAACCCCTGCCCTATCAGCTTCTTGCGTTTTTTGGAGGCGCTTATGTCATCTGGCTGCATCGCGCTAACATTACGCGCCTTCGTCAAGGCACTGAACCCAAGATTGGCCAAAAAATCAATCCTTCTTAGGCTCCATCCGTAAAAATGTCCGAAGTAATTTCTGAAGTATTGTCTGAAAGGACTTGAATTCATGAAATCCGGTATTGTCCTCAGCATTTAGGAAGATATTTCGATCGGTTCAAACAATCAATACGCAAACTCAAGGCAATATAAATCACTGGTAAATACACTGAGTTTCTATGGTCATTCTAAGAACCCAGTGGCAGGATGAGTACATGAAAACACGGAGACAACGAAGAAATGCTTTAGCGAAGTTGTTTCCGTCGGCAAACCCGGACGCTAATCCAAAACTACACTCATTCATCGCAAACATTACTATGAAATTTAAAGCTGTATTGACCCTTGCTAGCACTGTCGCTCTTTCTACTGTTATCGCAAATCCTGCCCAAGCTGTAGAATTTGGGACCTCTTGGGATAGCAACTGCGTCGGCGGTCAAGGGGCAAGCTCCTGCTCATTGCAAAATATTCTCAATAGCCTGACCACCGCAGGTCCCTACATTGACACCACTCGTGACAGCGGTATCCAAACCTTTAGCAATGCAGGCAATAGCACCGCAGGCAGCTACCTCTTCTCCGTCGCAGGCTACGCACCCCACAATACCTTCGGCATTTACAAACTCGGCGACCCCAATACCAAAATTGAACTGTTCGGCGGCGTCACATCTGAGATTACTCAAGGCGCTGGCACGTTGGTTAACTTCCTTAGCGATGGTTCTGTAAAAGTGGGATCGAACGTTGTCAAAAACTTTGGATCACAGTTTGGATTTTACCTCGATCGTAAAGGCCCTGATGCTTTAACGGTCTATTCTGAAAATGCC
>JANMIS010000562.1:0-2284 GCA_031375925.1 Synechococcales cyanobacterium OTE_70_concoct_197_sub | reverse complement strand
CGCACCGATCGATCGTACCCACCGCCTCCACTCACCAAGGTGCGCCGATCGCGGCTAAAGGCCACCGAAAGAACATAGTCGGTATGTCCCTTAAAAGTTTTGACCGAATCCCCCGTGTTGAAATCCCAAATTTGCACCGTCTTGTCCACACGGGCGGTTGCAAACTGGAGACCATCGGGCGCAATATCGATCGCTCGCACCAAGGCATCATCTTTAGGATTGGCTTTGTTGGAATAGGTGCGAAGCAGGTCACCGTTGTTGACTCGAAACAACCGAAGGGTCCGATCGACGCTGCTACTCAACACCATGGATCCGTCATTGGTGGGGGCAATCACATTGGCTGCAAAGGAATTTTTCATTGTCCGTTCTAGTTCCCCGTTGTCCAAATTCCAGACCTTGAGAGTGCGATCGGAGCTACCGCTAATGACCGTGCGGTTGTTGTCGGCGATCGAAACGGCATTCACTGCTTTTTCGTGGCCTGTCATTGTGCGGAACAGTTCGGGGGAAGAAATAGCAGATGAGGCGAGTAGGATGGGTTGAAAATTGGGCGTGAAGGAAGCGCGGGCCGTGGCATTCATTGCTGAAAATAAAACGCCAGTGGTCAAAAGAGCAGTTAGAAAATTAGAGCCTTTCATAATCAGTGGGGGAATGTAGATGCGGATACTTTTCTATTGCCCCATACCCTTTGCAATTATGCAAAATCCGACATTGCTGAATTTAGGTGTGAAGCTCTAAATCTACCCTCACCCTAGCCCTCTCCCTGGGGAGAGGGGACAAGAATTCTGGCTCCCTTCTCCCTAGGGAGAAGGGCTGGGGATGCGGGTCTTTCATACTCGAAATCAGCAATGCCCAAAATCCATCATGCTAAATTTAGGATTCCTATGTCTTAACCCATTTTCCCGACCTCCTCGATCGCCACCTCTCCCACGTCATCCCAAGTCAGCGCTTCCGAACGCTGCTGCTCAAAGCTCACCACCCGATCGCACCGCACCACAAAGGCACAGGTCTCGCAGGTTGATAGAACTTGCGTCTGAGGAAAAAACGTCCCCAAGGTTTCATAAGCTTGCAACCACTGATTTAGCCTTGTCAAAAGATGAGTCAAATCCTGCGCTGTCTGATCTCGCTGAGACCGATCGTAGGGCAACCGTAACAGTTGGGGCTGATTTTGAGATTGGCTAGAATCCGATCGGCCCTGAGGCTCACGACCTTGAAAAAACCAATAGCGCATCTCAATCTGCTCTGGCAAATAATCACTGGTTTGCGCCAACAGAAACGGATAAAGACGAGACTGCCAACTGTGCTGAATTTGATGACTCATCTTTGGCTTCGGATAAGTCTTCCAGTCCAAAATCTGCGCCGACGCTGCCGCCAAAACAACATAGTCGTAAATCCCCACCACCGTATGCCCTAGATATTCCAACGTCCGGACATGCTCACTATCCGTCCAGACCGTCCTGTCCTCTCCACTGGGAAACAAATCGCTTCCGTAGTCTTCAACAGCCCGAAACCAACGGCTCAAATCCGGGTTACTCGCCACAATGGACTCGATCGGCAACTGCTGCGATCGTTGCTGCATCAACTGGTGAAACTGGCTCCCCAACTGAAGCCGCTCCCACATCTCCCCCAACTGCGGCACCCCCAACTGCTCCAACACCTGATGCTGAAATAATCGGGGACAGGTTTCCAAAACAGTCAGATTTCCCTGGGAAAGTTTCATAGCAACAGATTACTTGACTAAGACAAAAATACTACCCTGATTGCCTCGACTAATGCGTAAGGTCTCATCTAGATAGGTCACTTCCAACCAGCCACCCCCGGAGCCAGAGGGAATCGGCACATCGATCGCCAAAAACTTAGCTTTAGCCTCTAATGCATCAATAAACTGCGTCGCCGATCGGTAGCCCATCACCGATCGCAAGCCCAAGATCGATCGTTCAAACTTAACTTGGACCCGCACCTCAGAGCAAATCTCATACCGCGCTGCCACGGCCACAATGCCCTCGATCCCCAGCAGGCTTTTTGTCTCCGCCACGTTGTATACCCGATCGCCCCGAATGGCTTGATATACCTCCCCCAAGTCCGTCAGTGGGATCCGGTCTAAGCCCAAAATCCCCTGACTCGTCGTGTAAAGCAATCGCCAATCGCCCGCTAATAATGGAGACTCCAACGGTTTAGGCGTTGGGTTCTGAGCTTCGAGGGTAACGATCACCTCATGCAGATCCACTGTTGACGCGGGCTTCTGCCACCGGAGATCCGATCGCTGTGCTTCCAAGCTAGCCAACAG
>JANMIS010000136.1:0-1172 GCA_031375925.1 Synechococcales cyanobacterium OTE_70_concoct_197_sub | reverse complement strand
GATCGGTTTTGTCATGGTGAAATTTTGGATTTAGATTAGAACTCTGGCGAACCGCCCCCCAGCCCCCAATTCTGGGGGTGCCTGAAGTTGGATATTTAATTCAGGTTCCCCTAGAATTGGGGGTTAGGGGGCCGATCGGTTTCTCCCGCTGATACTGCCAAAAAACCATGCTCCAAAGGCTCACCATTAGTAAGCTGTCAGAAATGAGGCTAGACCACATGGCTCCTTTCCAAGGGGCGGCGGGAAATTGGGGAATCAGCCAGAAGTTGAGGCCGATGTTGAGAACGGCGATCGTAATTTGAATGGCGCTGCGGCGGGACTGGAGATCGGCTCCGGCTAGGGTGTCGGCGGCGATGAACTGCAATGCCCGGAAGACCAAAATAGGCGCTAACCAGCGTAATGCTTCGACGGTGCTGGCATATTCTGCACCTAAAATTAGGGGTACGATCGGCGCACAAAGCATCAGACCAATGGCCGCGATCGTGCTGTAGCCCAACATGATTGGTAAGATGGTTTTGGCGACAGTGAGACTGCCTCGCACTCCGGACTTTCCAGCTTCAAAGAAGCGACTATAGGAAGACGCTAGGAGCGATCGAATGGGAACAAAAGCCATGTCTAATAATCGATAGGCTGCTGCATAAAATCCGGTTGCTTCTAGCGTTGCTAATCTCGCTAACATCGTCTTATCAATATCGTTGTAGATGCTTTGGGCTGAGAGGCCAACTGCGAAGTAGGAGCCTTCTAGAAGTTCGGCTTTACGGATGCGCCCAGTAAAGTGAGGTGCGCCGAGTTCACAATGAACCAAAACCAATGAAATAATGCCAGAGATGCCAATGCTAATTAGGCCAAAGATCAGCCAATCGATCGCCTGTGGACGGGGCACAACGTTGATCATCACGATCGCCGAGACCGCCCGCAGCACATGGGGAATGATCTGAAGCTGTGCTGTGCGTTTTAAATTACTCACCGCTTGGTAGGCGTTGCCCGCTAGATCGATCGCACGACCGAAAATCAGATTTGTGATTGCAGCAATGATAATAAGTTGGATTGGGAAATCCTTTGGGAGAACGATCGGAGAAATTAGCGTCAGTGCGATTATTAAAACAGTTGCAGATAGAAAGTTTAGTGATAACGCATTGCCCCAATATTTTGGAAAGCAAGTCCGATCGCGT
>JANMIS010000104.1:0-3878 GCA_031375925.1 Synechococcales cyanobacterium OTE_70_concoct_197_sub | reverse complement strand
CAGGGACGAGTGGAGAAGAATTTTGCATGTCATCAGTTAGGACGATCGCTGCAAAAGCTGTAATCAAGGTCGCAACGGGCGCAGTGACGGTTCCCACGAGGCGGCTTTGGCTCATCTGCTCCGCTACAAGGTGCATGGTCGTGATGCCCCACACCAGGAAAAAGAGGGATTCGTAGAGGTTGCTCAGGGGGAAATAGCCCGCTTCAATCCAACGGGACGCCAACAAAGCTGCTGTCGTTAGGTTCGCGATCGCCATGCCAGTGGTGCCCAAGGTTGGTAAAACAGGGATACCGGGAAAAGCTACCCCCACCCAATACACCATCATTGTAGAGAACAGCACCGCAAAAGATGCGTTATCGAGGAGTCCTTGGAGTTTTACGAGATCCATAGCTGTTTTGAGCGTTTTTTGAGATTAAGGTGGATTTTAATGGGGTCGAGTCTTTTCTATTCGATCTAATTATCGCAAATCTTTCTTCAAAAAAGAGCGCTGAAATCGATCGATTTCAGCGCTCTCTCGTTAAAAGAATCAGAATATTCAGACCCTTTGGTTCAAATCATTCGATCAAATCTTCTAGGCCCCGCGCTGCAAAGCGGCCTCAACTTGACGAAATTCACTCATCAACCGTTTTTTCATCTTCTCCGGGACGGGACGGTTGGGATAAGAGGTGTAATGGCCTGCCAGGGAGTTGATGGCTGTGCGCATCGTGGTGAAGGAGTTGAGCTTGATGACGCTGCCACGACGATAGCGGGAAGCGAACTCATTAATTTTTTTCTTGGACTCATTTTGCAGAGCAATCCGATCGCTTGCATCCGGTGCAATCTCTACCGTCTGACGCAACAACGTCACTAGGGCCAAGGCATCCTCGGGATAGTTTCCGGTCAGACTATCTGCCAATGCTGCGCTGGATGCGCCCGTCAGGCCGATCAAAATCACCAATACGATCGCCATCAGGCGAGACAAAATACGCTTCATAGGTTCAGTCGCAAGCAAGGTCATCATAAGTTCACCGATATAATCCTATCGTGGTTTGCGATCCCTGACGGCAAAATCAGTAAAAGTCTCTAGGGATTACTACCATTAAAGGGCTTGGGCTGGACTTGCAGTTGAGGGCCGATCGTATTTTGCAAGGTGGTGGCGATCGTTTGGTTAAGCCTTGTTTTGGGATGGAGCGGATCCTGGAAGAGACTCGGTGATTTTGTGGCTTTGGCAGCGGTGTCTATGGCCTCTTGAAATGACAGCGACGTAATGCCGTTGACTGTTTTTTGGGATTGAACTAGCTTCGCGTATTGATCTTGAATCAATTTGGTATAGCCGTTATCCAGTGACTTTAAAAGTTTCGTATCGTCGTTTTCAGCAGTGGATTTTACTTGACTGATTTCAGGTTGAAGTCCGACGATAAATGGAATCTTGCGGGAGTTCGTTAGTTTTGCAATTCCGTCTAGGGCACGGGTCCGACGATCGACGCGCTTTTGGACTTCGGCAGCGTCGGAACTGAGCCGATCGGTCAGGGAACCCGAAAGATTTGAGACATCGGCTAGGAGTTCGCTCTTGGGATTTGGTTTCAAAATCCAAGCATTCCAGACTTTAACGAGATAAAGCTGATTGAGTAAGCCATTAAAACTATTGCCAAGACTGCCTAAAAAATGTCCGGTAGCATTACTTAGCAACGGGTCCATAGAAACAAGAGTTGCAGCAGGTCGATCGCTAGGCGCAAGCAAATCACTGTACCCGTCAATCAAAATCACGACATCAGGTTGATAGTCTAAAAGTTGATTAGACAACTGACTCAGAACATTGCTAGTGAGGTATCCTGGCACTGCTGCATTGATCACTCGATATTGCCCTTCCCGAATTTTCGAGGGTAGCCGCAGAGCTTTTTCCATTTCATCCGCGAAGTAGGGCAGCACATCGGGGCGAAAATTTTTGGCGTTGGCTTTTTGGTCTTTGATTTGTTGATTGAGCTGGGTTTCAAGCAAGGAGGCGATCGTTGCGCCATTATCAGGACTCAAAGTGCCAAACGCTACGGAGCCACCGACGAGAAGAATGCGGACTTCCCCGGCAGGTTTAATCGGTGGGATGACTTGGGACGCACGAAAACCTTGCGCATTGATTTCTACTGTGCGGGTCTTTTGGTTGGGTAATAGCTCATAACCCGTCAATGCACTAGGCCGAACCTTGAGTTCCCCCCAGTCTGACCCGCTGACGGCTTGCCCTAAGGTGGTATTCACTTGGAAACGATAGTCACTTACGACGGACGGTTCACCAAAATATCCAGCAAATTCACCCGCTTTCCCCGTTGCGCCCACGCCCATTCGCAGTAGCAACTCTGCGAACACGATCGCCAAGGGCACAGAAGCAACCAACAACGGCAACGGGATTGTTTTTTTGCGCGATCGGCCCTTTGTGCTGTAGGAACTAAAGGGCGAGGGCTTGCGACGACGAGGGAACTGGAAGGGAAAGCGGATCATTGAAGCTTATTCTCCTGCGGGGACGGGGGCGATGGTCGAACCGGGGGTTCTATTTCGCCACCACGCTAATAACGTACTCGCGATAAAGATACTGGAGTATGCGCCCATTGCAAAGCCAATAATCAAAGCTAATGCAAAATATTTCAGGGTTTCTCCACCAAAAATGAAGATCGAAGTCAAAGTCAACAGCGTTGTCATGGTGGTATTAATCGACCGCCCGAGGGTTTGGTTGACGGCCTGGTCGACCACATCGTTAATGCTGCGCGCGGGGTCTTCGGCGAGGACTTCTCGAACCCGATCGTAAATCACCACGGTGTCATTTACAGAGAATCCTACGATCGTTAGCAGCGCCACAATAAATAAGCTGTCCACTTCAATCCCAAAAGCCAAGCCCAAAATCGAGAAAACCCCGACGGTGATCAAAACATCGTGTAGGAGAGCGACGATCGCAAAAACCGCATAGTCCCATTGGAAACGAAACGCGAGATAAACTGCAATCCCCGCAAAAGACACCAATAGCGCCAACATGCCAGAACTGAAGAGCTGTTTACCCAAGGTTGGGCCGACCGTTTCACTAATCGATCGGGCGAGGTCAAACGCTCCGATTTTATCGGTGAGCGCTTTTTGGAGCTTTTCCCGTTGACCCGCATCTAAGGTGCTGCTGCGAATGGAAACCGCAGGCGGCTTGTCGCCTTGTCCTTCGATGATTTGGACACTGCTTGCTCCAAGGCCCTGTTCTTCAAGAATTTTACGAATGGTATCGAGGTTGAGAACGCTGGAGTTGCAGTTTGCTTTGTCGGGGCAGACGATCGGCAACTCAAGCCTCGTTCCGCCCACAAAGTCCAAACTCGGACGTAATGGCGCACCGATGCTTTTCCAAGAGATGACCATTGAAATGATGCCCGCGACAATGATCGCAATGGAAATAGACCACCAGATTTTTTGTTGCTTAATAACTTGCAATTTCATTTAAGCAGCCTCCGAGGGCTTGATAGTGCTGGCGGTGATGGCAGGGGGGTTAGGGCAAAAGTAGTTGGGCTTGCGTAATGATGGAACGCTCAAAACATAGAACAATAGGGTGCGACTACAAGTAATGGCCGTGAACATACTAATCAAAACGCCCAAGGTCAAGGTGACGGCGAAGCCTCGAACCAAACCCGTGCCTAACCAATAGAGGGCAGCGCAAGCGATAATTGTGGTGATGTTGCTATCGAAGATACTGCTGAAGGCTCGATCGAATCCAGATTTAACTGACTGATACAGCGTTTTGCCAGCTTGAATTTCTTCACGGGTTCGTTCAAAAATCAAGACGTTGGCATCGACCGCCATCCCGATACTCAGAATAAATCCAGCAATCCCCGGCAGGGTTAGAACAAATCCCGGCAGCAATACAAAACAAGCCAGGTTTA
>JANMIS010000103.1:0-1562 GCA_031375925.1 Synechococcales cyanobacterium OTE_70_concoct_197_sub | reverse complement strand
ATATATATATATATGTGCGATCTGCGTCTTTGGTTTGGTTTAGAATGGCAAACACTTGGAAGTACTCGGCCTGGGTAATCGGGTCAAACTTATGGCTGTGGCATTGAGCGCAAGCCATGGTGACACCCATCCAGACGGCCATGGTTGTGTTGACTCGATCAACGATAGCCACGTTTCGGAATTCTTCGTCATTGGTTCCACCCTCATTGTTGGTTAATGTGTTGCGATGAAACGCTGTGGCTACAAGTTGGTCATCGGTGGGGTTAGGCAGGAGATCGCCGGCTAGTTGTTCGATAGTGAACTGGTTAAATGGCATGCCATCATTAATGGCCTTGATCACCCAGTCGCGATAGGCCCAAATGGTTCGCGGAGGATCGTCAGCGTAGCCTGCTGAGTCTGCATAGCGTGCGAGATCGAGCCACTTACGTCCCCAGTGTTCTCCGAAAGCAGGTGAAGCCAAAAGGTCATCCACCAACTGTTCGTATGCTTCATCGCTCGTGTTGGATTGGAATGCCGTTTGTTGTTCGAGAGTTGGAGGTAGGCCAGTCAAGTCGAGAGAAAGTCGACGCAACAGCGTGTGCCGCTCTGCTTCGGGAGTTGGCGTCCATTTGCGTTCCGTCAGTTTTTTAAGAACGAACGCATCGATTGGGGAGAAGCTCCAACCGGGGAGGGAGATGCCACTAGTGGCGGTTTCAAGCTTCGGCGTTTGGATTTGGTCGAAGGACCAATGTTTGGAGAACTTTGCCCCAGAGGCGACCCAGGACTTAAAGAGCTCGATTTCGCGTTCAGTCAATTTGGCCCCGACGTGGGGCGGCGGCATGCGTTCGGACTCGTCGTTGGAGGCAATCCGCCGAATCAGCTCGGATTCGGTGATGTTGCCAGGGACGATCGCTTTTGCACCAGAATCCGCCGGGGAGGTAGCCAGATCGTACTCGTGCAATCTCAAGCCAGACTCGACATGCCCTTCATCGGGACCGTGGCAGAAAAAACAGCGATTCGAAAGAATAGGCCGAATATCGGTTTTGAAATCGACTTTGTTCGCTGAAGAGATCGGTTCGCTCGCAGCAGCGCCTGTAGACCAGTGCAGAAGTAGAGAAGCAATCACCAAGAAACGATGTGGAGTATCGGATTGCATAGAATTACCAGGAGGGGTGAGTTTGCTTGGCTCAAATCATCAATAACGCAGACCCCGATTATAACCCAAGACCGTTGAGACTGGGCGAAATGGAATGCTCCGAAGTAGAAACGAAAAAGGGCTCCCGATTTCGGAAGCCCTTTTTTGGTTTGGCCGAATACTTTATCCTAAGCCTTATCGACTTCCCTGGAACAGCTGGGTAATCCCGTATGTGAAGAAGGCAAACATTCCAAAGTTGACTGCTTCTTCGCGTGGCTTGTACCTCAGGATGAGGGTGTCGCCAGCCTGTACGAGCGGTCTTTCTCGCGGATCTTGAGCGGCTGCGACCAAGTCGACTTGAATCGTGATCTGACCGTTGCAAGGTGTCTTTCGGAGAATGAATAGGTCGCCCGGAGGGATGGTGTACTGCTGAATGCCGAAACCACCG
>JANMIS010000101.1:0-7660 GCA_031375925.1 Synechococcales cyanobacterium OTE_70_concoct_197_sub | reverse complement strand
CACTTTAGTCGATCGCTAGAAGCGGGTCGTTACATAGTGTCATAGTAAATTTACGGGGAGTTTGAGCGATCGAGATGCACTTAGCCGTCTTGTTCCAGTCGTAGGTGGGGCTGTCGGGGTTAAGGAGGTGGGGGCGATTAGTGGACGGGGCGGTGTGGGATTTCGTAGCAGACTTTGAATTCTTTCATGAGTTGAAGGAGTTCGTGGTGCATGTCGGCGTAGGTGCGATCGGACCAGATTTCGGCGAGGTCGTGGTCTGTGAATTGTCCGAGGTGGGCTTTGATGCGATCGTTGTCGAGGATTTTGTAGACGGCGGCGGTGCCCCAGTTGGGTTTTAGGATGAGGCGGTGGCGGAGGATGGGGTCGTTTTGGAAGTGGAGGAGGATGCCGAGGTCGTGGAGGAAGCGGCTGAGGGTGGCCATTTCGATTTTGTCGGTGATGTCGTGGCGGCGGCAGGTGGCCTCGTAATCGGTGATGTCGATGTAGTTACGGCTGTCGTTTTCGAGGGTGTGGCGGACGTTGAGCCATTTGTTGGGGAAGGGGATGCCGTGGGGGAGGAGTGTTTCGATTTCGTGTTGGAGGGCGAGTTTGAGTTTGTCGAGTCCTCGGTTGTCTTTGAGGTTGGTGCGGTGGGTTTCGCGCAGGGTTGCAAATTCGCCGCGTAGTTGGTTGGTGTTGAGATTGCAGGTTCGATCGCCGCGTTCGTTTTGGATCAGGTGGATAGGGCTGGTTTTGCCGAGGAGTTGGATGCTTTGGAGCCAGTAGTAGTGGTCGGTGTTTTCTTTGCGATCGTCCGCTACGAGGAGGTAACAGGCGCGATCGGTGAGGAAGAATTGGTGGGTTTGGTGGTAGATTTCTTGTCCGCCGAAGTCCCAAATGTGGATTTTGTAGTCTTTGCCGTTGGTGCCTGTGAATTCCCAGTCGAGGATGTCGATGCCTTCGGTGGAGATGTCTTCGGTTTCGGGTTTGAGATCGTAGTCGGGGTTGATGAGTTTGTTGGCAAGACTGGTTTTCCCACAACCGCCTTCGCCGACGATCAGGAGTTTAGCTTCGTAGATATCTTGGGTTTGGTGTGGGTCGCGGGTGGTGAAGTAGTAATCGAGAATAGAGTTTGAGTTAGTAGATTTAAGAATTTCAGGTGGAGTACTAATTGGATTACCATTGAGATCTAATTTGTGGAGCTTGGCTAATTGCGCGATCGATGTAGGAATCTCTCTAATCTGGTTATTTCCAAGGTGAAGCTCGATTAAATTTACTAAATGTGCGATCGAATCAGGAATTTCAGTAATCTGATTCCCCCAAAAATAAAGATGGGTTAGGTTGTGTAACTTTCCGATCGAATCAGAAATTTCAGTAATCTGATTGTTTCCAAGGTAAAGGTTTGTCAGATTAACTAAGTTTGAAATTGGTTCTGGAATTTTAGCAATCTGATTGTCTACTAGGAAAAGATGAGTTAAATTAATCAAACTATCTATCCAATCAGGAATCTCACTAATCTGGTTATATGAGAGGAAAAGAGCTTTTAAATTCGTCAATTGTGCGATCGAATTAGGAATCAGACTGAGCTGATTTCCCTGAAAATTAAGTTGTATTAGCTTAGTCAAGCTTGTGACCGAATCAGGTATCGTACAGAGCTGATTTTTTGCCAAGTAGAGCCTTTCTAGATTCCCCAACTTTGAGATTGAATCAGGGATTATATGGATTTTGTTGTCCTGAAGATCAAGAGATCTTAGATGAATTAAATCCATAGTCGAGTTGGGAATCACACTGATAGAGTTTCGTCCAAACGCAAGCATCCTTAGCTTAATCAGGCTTCCAATTGAATCAGGAATTATACTAATCTGATTTTGCCAAAAAGAAAGCGTAGTTAAGTTAACTAAATTTTCGATTGAATCAGGAACTATACTAATTTGGTTGTAGCTAATGTCAAGCACCTTAAGCTGCTGAAGCTCCCATAGTTCCTTTGGTAACGTCGTCAACTGGTTTCCATAGCTCCTAACTTTATCTCTATCCCACTTCCCCAAAATCAACCGCTTCAACTGTACTAATTTCCCAATCTCCGGCGGCAATTCCGTCAGTTCCATTCCTGACAAATCCAGTTCTTCCCAGCCCTCTTCGTAGGCTTGGTTGATGAGGGAGAGAGCAGTTTGCATAAGGGCGGAGGAGAGAGGACGGAGGGCGGAAGATGGAGTTGAGTGTGTTTCTATTTTGGCAGAGAGTTGAGAAAAGGGGAAGGGGATCTGCGTTATGGTGTTAATCCGAAATTGAGCCGAATCACTTGTCGAACTTCCTGACATGCCACATAGGCTTGTTTTGCAAGTGCCTTATCTGCCGTCATTCCAGGATATCGAAAATCCACTGCAAAAATTGTAAGCTGACTCAACTGCGGCATCAACGCCTGCCAACTCGGTTCGATCAGTAACACTAAATTCAATAACATCAATAGATCATGGCTTCGTCTAAATGGAATATTAGCTTCCATTAATCGTGCCTTCAGGTACTTCTCTGCACATTGTTGAGCATGAAAACAAGCTGAATCATAATTGGGATCTTTCCTTGCCCGCAACTCGCGACCCGCACTCACAAAATCGCCCTCTGCCTTACTAATCCACTCTTGTGTCAGCAGATTCATACAATACCCGTCCTTGTTCCACGATCGCTTGAATGAATGGATCTCCGATCGCTAACCGATCGATAACCTGCAATGATGTTCTTGTGAGTAAATCCAATGAAAAATCATACAACGGCAATTGTTGTCGAATCTCAACCGCTTTATAAGCCCAATGTCCTGTAAATGGCAAAACCACCATCACATCCAAATCCGAATCTTCAGTCGGTTGACCATAAGCATAAGACCCAAACAGAATAATCTTTTCAGGATTTGCAATCTCAATGATTTGCTGAGTGATGTGATTAATTTGAACTGTATCAATCATGATAAAGCGACCCCTCCGAAAGAATCAATCGATTTATCCAATATATCGTATCAACTGCACTAACTTCCCAATCTCCGGCGGCAATTCCGTCAGTTCCATTCCTGACAAATCCAGTTCTTCCCAGCCCTCGCCCTATGCCTGGTTGATGAGGGAAAGAGCAGTGGGCATAAGGGCGGAGGATTGAGGACGGAGGACGGAAGGTGAAGAGGAGTGTGTTTCTATTTTGGCAGAGAGTTGGGGAAAGGGGAAGAGGGAATTGAAGGACGGAGGACGGAGGAGAGAGGGCGGAGGAGGGGCGATCGAACGGGATTCGCTGGAATTAAGACGACGGTCGTGAGGTTTGAAGATGCGCGATTGCGCTGAAGGTCAAACCTTACTGTTGGGGCACCACGAGCAAGAGTATACGGAAGCGGAAACGTTCCATCACACTCTATCACCCTATTCTGCGCCGAAGTTCCTTACCGAATCCGGCGCATTTTTCAGTTTTGATTAATGAAATTGAAGCCGATCGCGATTATTGGCAAATCTATGGGAGTCATTGAGGGCGATCGGGATAAGAGGTTAGAAACTACTTTTATCCCGATCATTTATTTTTTGAATAATTTTTGTTTCTGAAGGATGTTTACGATGGGGTTGAGCGATCGGAGGACACAAGTAATCAAATGCTTGGTCTGTATGTTCAAGTTGTAAATGACGAGGAGCATCCAATGCAATCACGACATCCCCAATACGCTCACAACATTTACAAGAACAGGCAGATTCTCCTTGTTCTAAAACAGTTTTCAGAGTGTCTGCCATCACCAGAAACCCTCGACTGACTACATTTTTTGGGAGTTCTGCTGCTTGCTGAACATAGGTCTCTAAAGTCGTTCGATGATCATTTAATAGAAAATCGTGAATTCGACAATGACTTCGACAGCGACTCACATCATCGAATTGAGCCGAAAATTGAGCGATAGCTTGGGACCGATCGCCCCTCGTTTCCTCATCCTTCCCAGTTGCATCAAACTGGACCAAGGCTCTAGAACATTGAGTTGAATCAGTACTGACCTGCTGAAATTGGCTTTGAAGATTTTCTGTAAACTCATCAATGAGAATTTCGATCGCATGAAGAGCGGATTCTTTCGTGTCCAAGGATTGTGTTGAAAAGCGTTCACGGAGTAACTGAGCGACTAGTTGCTGAACTGCTTTGTGTTTGCTGCCTTGATAACGATTACTCCAAAAAGTCAACGCACCACTGAAACCATCGATCGTACTCAAGCGCAACGTGAAATAAAACTCAATGACATTACGTAAATAGCTCCGATACATTTCCATTTGAATATACGGTGAAATGTAGCAAGGCTGGTCCTCGAACTGCGTTGCAAAGTACTGCTGGTAAGCACGGGTTCCCAAAAGCATTGGACGAACAACAGACGAATCTAGGAGGTACTCGATCGGACTGGCGGAATTAGACTTCGACATAATCCTCTAATTCCTGATCGGTCACAATGCCTGTTTGAATCATACTTTGACGAATCTGTTCAAGCCGATCAATGATGGCTTCGACTTCATTAGCTAGTAGCGTGGGACGATCGGTTAACTCGGTCAACATCTGCGTAACCGTTTGATAGTATTCCACGGTGTAACAACCCCAACGATTGTCTTCTGCTAACGATCGGTGTAGTGTTTGCAGAATTTGAGCAAATGCCGCGTTTGGGAATTGAGTCGATAGGGATTGAGTCGATCGCAGCAGCCGATCGGCATAAACTGCTGAAGGCAACCCATCGTGGAAATTCTGGATTTGCTGAAGGGCTGGAATCACTTGCTCTAGTATCGCCCTGCGCAACTCTGGCTGGGTATCGCGAGGAAGCAGTGAATGAATATATACTAGAACATCCTGCTGCCGTTCAGTCGGTAGCAGTCTTAAATTGGCGATGACAGACTGTTCAATATTCATCGGCACTGACATAAAAGTTTGGGAGGCGTTACTATCAACTTGCTTCCCAGTATAGCGTACCCGTCTTACGTCTTTGTTGCTTCAAGTGTCATGACTACCATTCGTAAAATCATTCACGTCGATCTTGATGCCTTCTATGCCTCTGTCGAGCAGCGCGATAATCCAGTACTTCGCGGTAAACCTGTCGCGGTTGGGGGTTCACCGGAGAAACGAGGGGCAGTGGCAGCCGCTAGCTACGAGGCCCGTGCCTATGGGGTCTATTCTGCTACCCCGTCTCGCACTGCAAAATATAAATGTCCCCAACTGATTTTTGTTTCTCCTCGCTTTGAGGTTTACAAAGGCATCTCAGCGCAAATTCAGGAGATTTTTCATCTGTACACCGATCGTGTTGAACCCATTGCTCTGGATGAGGCTTATTTGGATGTGACTGAGAATAAGATGGGAATTTTGTCGGCGCAGCAGATTGCTCAGGAAATCCGATCGTATATCTTTTCCACTACACAGTTGACTGCCTCCGCTGGGGTTTCGGTGAATAAATTCCTCGCCAAGATGGCATCGGGAATTAATAAACCCAACGGGATGGCGGTGATTTTGCCACACCAGGCGGCGGATTTTGTCGAGACGTTACCGATCGAGAAATTCCATGGCATTGGCAAAGTGACGGCGGGGAAATTGCATGAGATGGGGATTTTTACCGGGGCTGATTTAAAGGCGCGATCGTTGGCTGAATTAGTCGATCAGTTTGGGAAAGTAGGGCGGTTTTATTATCAGATTGCGCGGGGGGAAGACGATCGGCCTGTGGTTGCCGATCGGGTTCGGAAATCGGTGAGCGTGGAAACGTCCTATGACCCGGATTTGAATGATGTGGGCGAGATTGAGCGGGCGTTAGAGAGGGTTGCGATCGGCCTTTATCAGCGATTGGAGAAGGCAGGTGTGACGGGGCAGACGCTGATTTTGAAGGTGAAGTTTGCGGATTACTCTCAGGTGACGCGGAGTGTGACGCAGGCGAGTGGGTTTATGGAGGTGCGATGGTCTCCGACCGACCTTCGGTCATCGATTCAGGAATCATCTAGCCGATTGCTGAATGGATTAAATTTGGAGGATAAATCAATCCGTTTATTAGGACTTGGAATTGGTAAATTAATGACTGAAGAAGGTGATTTTCAACAGCTTAACCTAGAAATTTAGTGGTGCGATCGTCAAAAGTCATGAAACTCTGCCCAATTTGCTGACACTCTTTCTATAGTGTCTAGCAAGTCTTCGCCATGCCTGCATTTTCCAGATCGTTACTCACCTCATATCTGAAAATAAGACTATGGAAACTTCAGAATCGTCAATCTACTTGATGCCGGGTGGCAAACCACCGTCATCGATCGACCGTGTCCCCTATGATGCCGAATTGGACCGATTAGAATGCTTGGTTGAAGAGGCCAGATTACGAGACCGATCCCGCCGTCCAGCAAGGCGGGCTAGCTATGATTCATTGTCCGACCAGCTAGCGGAAGGAGCCGATGTCAGTTTTCTGATGGAACAGGGCTATCTCAATTATTAAGGCGCGGGGAGCTTATACCATTGCTTCTATGGGTCCGCCGCCATGTTTATCACTCAGTTCGATGTCAAAACTGGAAAAGTGCTTCAGCAGCCTAATCCGGAAACCTTGCAATTGGAACCGAAACTGAAACAGGTCGAGTATTCCTATTTGGAAGCTTGGCTGGAGCGGCATGGGTTGGAGAATGCTCCGTTTTTTGTTGGGGAATTTTATCCTGGGGTCGATGAGGACGATCGGCTACGGCTAGAGGAAGAAGGGAATATATTGGTCTTTGCCAGTGGGAAGAAGGGCTACTTCACAGACCCGGATCCTGCAAAGTTGATGATTCAGGGCGATCGGGATATTCAACCGATTTATGCAGGGGATGAGAATGCGGCTCACAATACGATCGCTTATGGGAGTCTGATTGCATCCGATGGAATCGCTTCAACGCTGAGAGGGACTTGTAAAATATTAGTTGTAGAGGATGAAATCGCCTTGAATGCTGAGTTTTTAAGCCTGGACGATCGCAGGCATCATAATTCAAATCATAGTATTCAGTAATACGGATGTAATGATGAGTTTCATTTCGGAGAGAAATAATCTCTTTCTAATGCCGCTCTTAAAATGGGTTCACAATCTAACCATAACTGGCCACTCGGGGACAAGAACGCACTGTGAAGGAGTTTCTTGAGTCCAAATAAAGCAGATAATCCGATTCTTCTCATCTCCAAGTTTTCTGGATAAGTCAAGGCTTCTGCTATCGTCATAAGATCTTCTATGGCGCTAAATTTTCCTGCCTCGTTAAGTGGGATAAATGGTACCAAAAGTCTGAATTATTTCGCAAATAAAACGCAATAGCAACACAGGAGAAATGATTGGAAAGATGAGAAGCCCAACATTTTAAATTACCTTATCATTCACTGTCGGTGATACGTAGCTTCTACAGCCAAGGAGGTACAAGTATTCAACCAACTTATCCTGGCTAACTTTGTACAGTATTAGGTTCGCATGTGGATAATGCATGGTGGATCTTCCATATTTAGTATTTGAATAACTCTAGATTAGTTAAGCATTGATTGTCCATATTCTAGATAATGTGGAGTAGCTTCACAACTTACCGAATATCAAATTGACGGGGCTTCAGCAGGATGTGAATCAAGTGGGGACGATCGCTGAGGGCAGTCATGAGGTGCTGTTTACGACGCATCGTTATGAGAAGAATGGGGAATGGCGATCGGTTCCAGCCATTGCGGT
>JANMIS010000061.1:0-5567 GCA_031375925.1 Synechococcales cyanobacterium OTE_70_concoct_197_sub | reverse complement strand
AAAAAAGGAGAATTCAATTCTGATAATATTGTACAGTCTGCTTACCGCCCATTTGTTAAGCAACTACTATATTTTGACTATATATCGGTAGATTTAATGGGTCAGCAAGAACAGATATTTCCAAATTTCAGATGTACTAATCAAGTTATTTGGGTTAAGACTGGGTCTGAGACTCCCACTTTTGCATTGGCTACAGATTGCATCCCCAATCTACTCACTCAAGGTGGTTCTCAATGCCTTCCCCTCTACCGCTACGAGAAAAATGGCGATCGTATCGACAACATTACCGACTGGGGTTTAACTCAATTTCAAACTCATTACAACGATTCCACAATCACAAAAGAAAATATTTTCCATTACACCTACGCTGTTCTCCATCATCCTGCCTACCGCACCAAATACGAACTCAATCTCAAACGCGAATTTCCCCGCTTACCGTTCTATCCTGACTTCCATCAATGGACAACCTGGGGCAAAACTCTGATGGATCTCCATCTCAACTACGAAACGATCGAACCTCACAATCTAAAACGCACCGAAACTGCCACTAAACCAAACCCAAAAGCCAAACTAAAAGCCGACAACACCACCGGACAGATTATCCTCGACGACAATACCGAACTGATGGGAGTTCCTACGATTGCTTGGGACTACAAACTCGGGAACCGATCGGCCCTTGAATGGATTCTCGATCAATACAAAGAAAAGAAACCCAAAGATCCCACAATTCGCGAGAAGTTTAACACTTACAAATTTTCTGACTATAAAGAACACGTCATCGACTTGCTTCAACGAGTCTGTACCGTTAGCATTCAGACTATGGAAATCATTCAAAAAATGCCCGATACTGTAGATCATCAGAAATCGTAAATTAACAGGAGGAAACATGACGGTTCAGTCAATCATTCTAGAGAAATTTGAACAGTTACCGGAATCACTGCAAACCGAAGTTTTGCATTACATTGATTTCCTAATTGAGCGATATGTAAAAACGAATGACGATGCGATCGAACCTCGTGCTAAACGGGGTGGCTTGGGCATTTTAAAAGGTACCTTTGTATTGCCTTTGCCTGATGAATTTGATGAGCCATTGGAAGACTTTAAGGAATACATGGAATGAAACTTCGATCAAAACCTATGACATAATCAAAAGGCAGGTCACTACAGGTCATCCCATGAACTGGAAACACTACATCCACTCTGATCCCCAAATCCTCATCGGCAAACCCGTCGTTCGCGGCACCCGATTATCCGTTGAATTTATCCTCGGCTTATTCGCCGCAGGCTGGACCGAACAACAGATCTTAGAAAGCTACCCCACCTTGACAGCGATCGCCCTTCAAGCTATTTTCGCCTTCGCCGCTGATTGCCTCAAAGACGACATGTACTATTCTCCATTACTATTGGCCGAAGCAAGCTAATGCGCCTTCTCGCGAACCTTCGATCGAGATTATGGCGAACTCATCTATCGACGAGGTTTACGATCGCCCAGTGGCGTAATCTATCTACGATTCCAGCCTCAAACCCCAACCGAACCCGCCGAACTTCTCCTCAACTTATTTCAAACTGAAAGCATTGAGTTTGAACAACGATTTACAGTTGTAGAACGCGATCAAATTCGCCAAAGAACTCTACCCAATTAACCCAAGCACTCCAAAGCTTGGAGAAACACATCATGATTAAACCCGCGATCGACCTTCCTATGACCGCGATCGAACAGTTTTGCGATCGGCGTAACATCACCGAATTTGCGTTGTTCGGCTCCGTCCTGCGGGACGACTTCCGCCCCGACAGCGACATTGATATCATGGTTCAATTTCACCCAGATGCCCATCCCACTCTCTTCGACCTCGTTGACATGGAAACCGAATTAAAAGAACTCTTCCAACGCGACATCGATCTCATCACCCGCAAAGGCATCGAAAACAGCCGTAACTACCTCCGTCGAAACGCCATCCTCTCCACCGCACAGGTCATCTATGGAACGCGAACTTCAATCCCTGCTTGACATGCTGCAATCTGCGCAGATCGTCATGGATTACATCAAAGGTCGATCGCAAGATGACCTAACCACCGATCTCCAATTTCAAGACGCCATCATTCGCCGACTGCTCATCATCGGTGAAGCCTCAAAACGAATCCCCGAAAGCACACGCCAAACTTTAACTACGATTCCTTGGGTAGCCATCAGCGGCATGAGAAATCGACTGGTTCATGAGTATGACGAAATCGATTTAGATGTGGTGTGGGATACGATCGTCCATAATCTCCCAGCCCTGATTCTAGAACTACAAAAACTGGTTGCTGAACATGAATGAATTCGTTCGCGATCGACCTTCCCATGACCGCGATCGAACAGTTTTGCGATCGGCGTAACATCATCGAGTTTGCGCTCTTCGGCTCAGTTCTACGTTAAGCCAATCATTTGATTTTCAATCACCGATCGGACCCACTCTCTAAATGAAAGTAATGCCTGCATCCGTCCTTCCGATCGGATACGCCCCATAAACTCACCGACAGCTTGAACTATTGGGAATTGAGGAAATAGCGGACTAACTGCCCTATTCTCATAGGCTCCATTTTCCAAAACACTGATTCGCAACACCCCATTTTCCAGCCGCCAAACTTCAGGGACCCGCAACTGTTGATAAATTTCCAACCCAGTTTTAGACGTAACATCTACCTCAATGACCAAATCAGGTGGGGGATCGATCGTCAGATCTAATTCATCACAATCACGCATTCGTTCGGCATTTTGGATATAAAAACAATCGTCCGGCTCTACCCCAACACCTAGATCTTTACGCCGAAATGTTGTTGAACCAAAACATTCATTCGGAATCCGTAACTCTTCCAAAAGAATCGTCACCATATTTCCAAGAAGTACCTTTGCTTTTTCATGTTTAGGTAAAGGCATCCGGATCTCCAAGCTTTCATTGCAATACGCTATTCGAGATGCCCGTTTGTCCCCTAGCTCAGCCAAAATCGCTTCAAATTCAGCCCAATCCACCGACTCAAGTTGGATATATTGACCAGGGCTTACGATGACCTGTCGGAGTTGAAGCGTGACCATAGGGCACTCACAAAATTTATGTTCTAATCATAGCGTTTGCTTACTTCAATTAGAAATTTCTACCCATCGATCGATGGGGATCGCAGATCATGTCGTATAATACGAAACTCGTGAAAAAATCTGCTTTCCTCCCCTCTCTCCTAGGCTTACTTCTATGCCGTTACCTGTTGTTGCCATTATTGGTCGCCCGAACGTCGGGAAATCGACAATCGTAAACCGTCTGGCGCAAGTCCAAGATGCAATTGTCTTTGATGAACCGGGTGTGACCCGCGATCGGACCTACAAAAAAGCCTTCTGGCTCGATCGCGAGTTCACCATTGTGGACACAGGCGGACTTGTTTTTGATGATGATACCGAGTTTTTGCCCATGATTCGGGAGCAGGCAGAGTCTGCGCTTGCGGAATCTTGTGCTGCTATTTTTGTGGTAGATGGACGGCAAGGGCTGACGATCGCCGATGAAGAAATCGCGGGCTGGCTCAGGCTCCAATCAGTCCCCGTGATTGTAGCCGTCAATAAATGTGAGTCTGTGACCCACGGCGAAATGCAAGCCTCGGAGTTTTGGTCCTTGGGATTGGGCACTCCCTTCCCGATGTCTGGAATCCATGGCAATGGAACGGGCGACATGTTGGATGAAGTGATGAAGCACTTCCCCGAACGCAGCGAAGTCGAAGAAAACCCCGAAATCCGGGTCGCGATCGTCGGTCGCCCCAACGTCGGTAAATCTAGCTTGCTCAATGCATTTACAGGGCAAAACCGATCGATCGTTTCCAACATTTCTGGCACGACCCGCGACACCATTGACATGCAGGTAGAGCGCGATGGTGTGCATTACCGACTGGTCGATACGGCGGGGATTCGTAAGAAAAAGAACGTAGACTACGGCCCAGAATTTTTCAGCATTAACCGCGCCTTTAAAGCCATCAACCGATCGGACGTTGTTCTAATGGTATTAGACGCTGAAGACGGCGTGACAGAACAGGATCAAAAGCTGGCAGGGCGGATTCTCGATGAAGGTCGAGCTTGCGTGGTGGTAGTGAATAAATGGGACATGATCGAGAAGGATTCAAATACCAACTATGACTTCGAGCGGGAAATTCGCGCGCGTTTCCACTTTACGGAATGGGCCGACATTATTTTCACCAGCGCCCTAAATGGTCAGCGGGTCGAAAAAATCTTTGACCTCATCGCCCCTGCTGCTGAACAGCACCGTCGTCGCATCACCACTTCTGTCATCAACGAAGTAATTGAAGATGCCGTCATGTGGCATACCCCGCCCACGACCCGCCAAGGGAAACAGGGCAAAATTTACTACGGCACCCAAGTTAGCGCCCAGCCGCCTGCGATCGCCCTCTTTGTAAATAATCCCGATCTCTTTGGGGATGGCTATCGTCGCTATGTCGAACGCAAATTCCGTGAATCTCTAGGATTCCGAGGCACCCCGATTCGCATCTTCTGGCGCGGTAAAAAGGTTCGCGATATCGATCGCACCACCAACGCAAACCGAGCAACCCGGGTGAAATAGTTCTGGGTTTCTTGATATGAACGATCGGCTTACCTGCATTTCTAACTACCTGCGCATCGACGATCGGTTGGCCACCGCCGGACAGCCGAACCCGTTTCAGTTCGGTTTGATTAAAGCCGCAGGCTACGAGGTTGTGATTAATCTCGCCCTTAGCAACTCCCCCGATGCGCTCCAAGACGAACTGACTGTGGCAAAATCTGCTTGGCTGGAATACATTCATATTCCTGTAGTTTGGGAAAAGCCGACCCTCATGGACTTTGAACTGTTTGCCCAGGTCATGAAACGCCGCCAAACTAAAAAATGCTTTATTCACTGCGCAAAAAACATGCGTGTTTCAGTATTCATCTATCTGTGGCGACGCCTCTACGAACAAGTTCCTCATGAGATGGCCCAGACCGCGATCGACGCTATTTGGACCCCTAATGAAATCTGGCAAACATTCCTAGAGTCGGTCCTTCAGCGCCATGAAATTCCTGATCAAATCTAAAAATGCGCTTGGTTTGGTTTATCTAAAACTTATCCTAACCATGGTGATTTGGGGTGGAACGTTCATTGCAGGCCGCCTTGCCGTTCAAGATAGCAGCGTCTTTTCCATTGCTTTTTTGCGATTTACGATCGCGGCCTTATGTTTACTCGCCATCAGCTTTCAACAAGGTCAAGGCTTTCCAAAACTAACAATCAAAGACTGGTGGGGAATTGCACTCCTCGGACTCACCGGAATTTTTGCCTACAATGCTTTTTTCCTCGGTGGACTTAAGCTGCTGCCTGCCAGTCGAGCGTCCCTAATTGTTGCGCTTAACCCGATCGCCATCGCCCTATCCTCCGCCCTTCTATTTCGAGAAGCTCTATCGAAACTCAAACTACTGGGCATCCTCACCTCACTCGTCGGAGTCTCCTTCATTTTGTCTAAAGGCCATCCCCTAGAGCTGATCAAAACAGGCATCGGTACAGGTGATTTACTGCTCTTTGGCT
>JANMIS010000055.1:0-9631 GCA_031375925.1 Synechococcales cyanobacterium OTE_70_concoct_197_sub | reverse complement strand
CGATCAGGAGACCCCTTAATGCAAAGCTCACAAGGCTTACAAGCCCTAAAACAAACTTTAAAAGCTCGCCAATGGGTGACGATCGCGATCGTCCTCGCTGGACTCATCCTCTTCACTTTAGTCAGTGCGCCCAGCAGCCCTCAGAGCGTCGGCTCCACCTACAGCAAAGCCCCAGAAGGCTATGGCGCGTGGTATGCCTACATGGAAAGCAGCGGCGCAAAAATCGAACGGCTTCGTAAACCGATCAATGAGGACTTCTTCAAAAGCACCTCAGCTAACACCACGCTGCTGCAAGTCCTAGCCGATGACCAAAACGATCCGACTCAAACCAGGTCTACAAACAACATCAGTTGGATTGAAAAAGGCAATCGCATTGTGATCATCGGCTCCAAAAGCATTCCTAATGGGAACGTCCGTGCCACCCAAGCCAACTTCAACAGCAGCCCCATCACTCCCAAGGATGGAAGCATCCAGATCCAAACTAGCAGGCGATACTTCCCGAGCGGATACTCTGTCTTAGCGCAGCCCCTCACGCCTAAGCTAAAGGATGAATTCGGCGCGATCGTCATCGAAACCAAAATCGGACGAGGCTCCATCCTCTACGTCGTCCCCCAATTCCTCGGGGCCAATGCTTACCAAGACACCAACAATTTTGCTTATTTAAAAACTTTGGTCAAAAACGATCGAATCCTCGTAGACGAATATCTCCACGGCTACCGCGACACCCAAACGGCTAAAGAAGAAGGAAAAGCCGATGTCTTTGAATTTCTCGCCCAGACACCTCTCATCCTTGTCGTCATTCAACTGTTTATCCTGATGGCTGTCCTCATCTACGGCAAAAGCTGGCGATTTGGCCCCGTCAAGAAGCTCGAAGCCCCTCCCATGAATAACAGTCGTGCTTACATCCAAGCCCTCGCCAGAATTCTCCAAAAAGCCAACAGCACCGATTTTGTTACTGAAACCCTAAGCAAAGCCGAACTCACCCAACTCCAACGCAGCCTCGGACTCAGCCGCAGCACCCAGCAAAATCCTTCAGAACTGATCCAAATCTGGAAAGAACAAACAGGCAAAGATAGCCAAAATCTAGACCGCATTTTCCTTCCACTGCGTAGACAACAGAAACTCAGTGAGGCAGAATTGACCCAATGGCTAGCCCTCCTCCAAAAGAACTCGCCTCCAAAATAACCCCGCCTCCAAAATCCAAAATTCCCCATGTCTGATCTCACCCAAACCTTCGATCGTCTCCGCACCACTCTCAGCAAAGTCGTCGTCGGCCAAGAGACGCTCATTGACCAACTGCTCATCGCCCTGCTCAGCGGCGGCCACGTCATCCTTGAAGGCGTTCCCGGCACAGGCAAAACCCTAGTCGCCCGAGTGCTCGCCAAGCTCATTCAAGCTGATTTTAAACGCATTCAGCTCACCCCCGATGTACTGCCCTCAGACATCCTCGGTGTCAACATTTTTGATTTGCAAACCAAAGCCTTTAGCCTTAAGCGCGGACCCGTCTTCACGGAAATCCTCCTTGCCGACGAAATCAACCGGACCCCACCAAAGACTCAAGCCGCGCTGCTCGAAGCGATGGAAGAGCAGCAAGTCACCCTTGACGGCGAAACGATCGCTCTATCAGAGTTATTTTGGGTGATTGCGACGCAGAACTCGCTGGAATTTGAAGGGACTTATCCATTGCCAGAGGCACAACTCGATCGGTTCTTATTCAAACTAATTGTCGATTACCCTTCAAAAGCTGCCGAAAAGCAAATGCTTCTGAATAGTCAAGCCGGATTCAGTGCAAAGCGTTTGGACCTCACTCGACTCAAACCGATCGCCAGTATCAGCCATATTCTAGAAGCCCGCCAAGCCGTTCATAAAATCGAAGTCCAAGATAATGTGATGGACTACCTGCTGGCGATCGTTCATAAGTCTCGTCAGCACAGTGATCTATCTTTAGGCGCCTCGCCGCGATCCGCCGTCGCTTGGTTGCAAGCCAGCAAAGCCAACGCATGGTTGAGCGATCGAACCTTCATTACCCCTGATGACATCAAAACTGTCGCCGTGCCTCTGCTACGTCACCGCTTGATGCTTCGACCTGAAGCACAATTAGATGGGCTTTTAATGGATGAAGTGATCAGAGGTTTACTCACCCAAGTTACAGTGCCACGGTAAAAGAGGCCCCCGAACCCCCAATTCTGGGGGAGTAAGACGACCAACTTAGAAAAATAATTATGGGAATTTTTTACGTCAATTTTTCGGTGAAGTCGTGTGAGCCGCAGCAGATTGAATTGGTTCTGCACGAAGCAGGACGCAAGGCGATCGTCACCCCTGCCCAAGCGGGTTACGTTGTTGTGTATGACGAAGAAGCGGAAAATCAATCTTTGCAGGTCATTTTGCAGGTTGGGAATCTGTTATCTAAATCTACGAATGCGATCGTCCTAGCGGTGTTGAATCATGACGATCGGATTTTGCGGTATTGGCTGTTTAAGCAAGGTGTCGTTGTAGATGCCTATGATTCGCGCCCAGATTACTTTAAGAAGTTTTTTGCGGGATTGAATGAAGACGAAGACGAGGATGAACTGAAAACTACAAATTCGGACCAAATCAGCAATCCACAGCAATTACAACTTCAGCTAAAACCAAAAGCAGACCTACCCAAAATCAAAAAGATTTTAAAAGCTAAATATCCCACCGAAACCGATCGTCATCGTGCCTTTGCTCAGGCATTAGGATTACCGGATGCTTCGATCGGCATTGGTTATGACCGTGCGAGAAAGCTTTAAATGCATAACATTTTGGGGTTTGAAGCTATCTGATGTTGTTGATTGAATAAAACCCCTCGCACGGAGTTCCTATGAGAACTGTAAAAACCTTGATAGCCTCCAGCAGTTTAGCGATCGGCTTGTTTGGCGTCTACGGCGTAACGACTATCCAGCCTAGTTTTGCTGCACCCACGATCGTCGCTCAAGCGAATGCTGAACCGCCCTATGACTCGCGTTCCGACAGGTCTCCTTGGCAGCTCATCAAGGCCAAAACAGAACGCGGAATGTCCTATCCTGAACTTCGGGAATTTGCTGTGAACCATGGCTGGGATGCGATCGTTGATCCTGACTGCAAAACCAATGTGGGTGGACCTGCCACCGTTTGCAAGACCCGACCCGAAACCTCATCTTGTAGTGGTGATGGCTATTGTATTTTTCAGTTTCAGCATCGAGTAAAAGATGTCGCTATGAAAGTGATTACGTATAACGATCGGATTCGATCGGCAGACTTTACCCGCAAGCCGCCTAGCAATCAATTTAGCAATCAATCTAGCAATCAATCTAGCAATCAATTCAGCAGCAACACATCAACCCGTTGCCCATCCAAGAATTTCATTCAATTTTTAGCAGCATATTCAAGTGACCGAACTGTTAGAAATCAATTTACCTTACCTGAAATTCAAGTTGAGCAATTAGTCAATGACGATCAAGGATTCCGCACCAAAACTGTCAGTATCCCCAAAGCGCAGTATCGCGATTTCACATTAGCGTATCGAAACGGTGTTTTTTACAACATGCTGGGGGGCGGTTCCGGCATTCGTTTAACGGTGAGTACAGACAGCAAACCCAAAAGTGGGCGACTAAACATTGTCCAACAAGGCGAAAATTACTTTGTAAAATCTCTCATTGGTGTATCAGAAGGCAACTCTTGGCTCTTCAAACGCACCAACGGCTGTTGGTCATTAGCCGCAGACCCCGAAGCCCCCAGCCCATAGCCCCCGCAGCGATCGGCCACTCCAAAAAAATTCCCAACTCCCCCAATTTCCCCAACTATCCAACATCAATCCGCCAAACCCCATTGGCATAGCCTCCAATCGCCCCCCCGTCATCAACCCCCGCAAAAATCGGCAACCGAGGATGCCAAACGATCGCCCCCGCATTCACCTCCAAATCCAAATTCAACGGCCAAATCTCAAATAACCCCGGACCCGAAATCGCCAACCCAAAATCATTCCAAACGATTGACTCAATTCGATCGTCATGGGCCAACGCCACCTGCCCCGTCCATCCCAAATCTTCATCCCCTGCCCAATCCCAAAGCACCACCCCATCAGCACTCACCACCGCCAACGTCGGCTTAGAGGGATGATTAATCGGCCTAGGCGACCAAGCCAGCAGCGAAATCTTCGCCGGAAACCCGCGCATCATCCAAGCATTATCCGTCGTAATATCCGCCTCACAAGGCATCATCATCACCGTCCGATCGAACAACCCCACCGCAAAATATTGACCATCCGACGACCAAGCAATCGCCGAACTCGCCGAACTTAACTCCAACTCCATTGGCGCATCCTCCCAAGAGTTTGTCCGCCAAATCTTCACCGCCAAATTCCCCGAAGCCGCCAACCGATCGCCCGTCGCATCCCAGGCTAGATCCAACACTGAAGACCGTTCAAAATTCAAAATACCTTTAAACGATCGTGTCTCACCTTGCCATAGTTGAATGGTTTTGCCCGTCGTGATCGCTAGCAAAGGCCGACTCGGATGCCACACCAACCGATCGATCCAAGGCGTGCGAAATTTCGATCGTTCTAGAACTGTCACCGTCCAATTTTCATCTATTTCCCAAAGCTGAAATCGCCCGCCACTCCCACTCGCCGCCAAAAAACGACCATCAGCGGAGAATGCCAAATGACTAATATCGTCGCCCGTACCCTCCTGTAATGAAATAGAATCTCGGCGTTCAGCACCCCAAAAGAAAAGCTCAACCTCACCTTCTACACTTGACGCCACAAATGCCTCACCGCTCGGATGCCAGACGATCGCACAAACTGGATGATAGAGTAAATAACCTTGACCAACCTGCGAAATTTTCATTCTTTCCTCATGATGCTATGCAAGTATTAAATGAAGTCTGTAGCGATTCTCGATCGAGGTTTCGCCCGATGAATACTAATTCATTCTTACGTTGTTCATCCGGTTTCCACAAACGATCGACCTTTCCATCAAAAATCATATGCACCCCTTGAAACACATAGCGATGATCACTCCCCGCAATATTCAAAATGCCCTTCATGCGAAAAATGTCAGGTCCCTTGGTTTTGAGCAGTTGGGTGATCCAGTCGTGGAGCTTTTGATTATCGATCGTCGCCATTTCAATTAATGCTACAGACGTAATGGATTCATCATGTTCGTGGGCGTGATCATCCGTGAGAAACCCCGGTTCGATTTCTAGGGTACGATCGAGATCAAAGGCTCTCACACCTAAGATTTCATTCATCTCGATCGCTGAATTTTGTGTTTCGTATACCTTCGCAAAAGCATTCATCGATCGAATCTTATGCTGCAATTCTGCCAGCTCATCTGCTGTGACCAAATCTGTTTTATTTAGCAACACAATATCTGCAAACGCAATCTGTTCCTGGGCTTCATCTGCATCCCAATGCTGCAAAATATGCTTTGCATCCACCACCGTCACCACCGCATCTAACTGCGTCTGAGCCTGCACCTCATCATCCACGAAAAAAGTCTGAATTACAGGAGCGGGATCTGCTAACCCCGTTGTTTCAATCACGAGATGATCGAACCGATCGCGCCGCCGCATCAAGTTCCCAATAATCCGAATCAAATCGCCCCGCACCGTGCAGCAAATGCACCCATTATTCATCTCAAAAATCTCTTCATCCGCATCCACCACCAACTGATGGTCAATCCCGACTTCTCCAAACTCATTGACGATCACCGCCACCTTCAACCCATGCTCATGGGTCAAAATTCGGTTTAGCAGCGTGGTTTTGCCAGAACCCAGGTATCCAGTCAGAACAGTCACGGGAACAGGAGACATAGGATCACCATGTACTTTTCACCTTCTAGACTAACGCAAGAGACGGCGTTATAATTCCAAAATTGTCAGCCTACAAAATACGCCGAAGCCTGTGGCTAGTTTCTTAAAAGATTTCGATAATCGATCGCAAAAGCATAAGCTCAGAGCAGCCGCTAAGTCAAGATTTGGCGGCTCCTGCGTGTACTGCGGCTGCACTCCACCGAAGCTGACTTTGGATCATGTCATTGCAAAATCAAAGGGCGGTTTTGATGTGCGATCGAACCTAGTCGGCTCCTGCAAGCGCTGTAACAATAGCAAAAAAAGCAAAGAACTCTGGCAATGGTGGCAATCATCGCCTTGGTGGTGTGAAGTTCGCGCCCAGCGGCTTTCGTCTGAAGTCTTAATTTGTAGCATCAAAACAAGCAGCGATTCGGTCAATTGACCCACACATTCAAATCAGTCATTTTCTCCAAATCGCATCCGCAACCCGCATCACATCGTACATTTCAGCCACATCATGAACCCGTAAAATATTTGCTCCATTGGCGATCGCAGCGCAACAAGTCGCCGCCGTCCCCCAAACCCGTTGACTGGCATCGCCTTGGTTTAGAATCTTACCAATAAAACTTTTACGAGAAGTCCCGACAAGAATTGGGCAATTCAGTGATTTAAAAACAGCTAATTCCTGAAGCAATTGCAAACTCTGCTCTGCGGTCTTTGCAAACCCAATGCCGGGATCAATAACAATCCTATCCGGTGCAATCCCAGCCTCGATCGCAGCCGTCACCCGCGCTTTTAAAAATGCAACAATCTCCCCCGTAAGGTCTGCGTAGTCCGTCAACTGCTGCATTGTTTTTGGCGTTCCCCGCAAATGCATCAAGACGATCGGCACCTTCAGTTCAGCCACCGTTGACAACATCATCGGGTCAAAAACAGCACCCGAAACATCATTCACCATATCGGCCCCAGCAGCAATCGCCGCCCTTACCAGCAAAGCCTTCGTCGTATCAATTGAAATTGCCACAGAGTCAAAGCTAGAATCCGATCGAATCGCCTTTACAACTGGAATGACACGATTAAGCTCCTCATCCAAACTTACATCAACAGCATTGGGTTTAGTAGACTGTCCGCCAATATCTAGAATATCTACGCCATGATCGCACATCTGTTTCGCTTGAACGATCGCAGCATCCACATTGTCATACAACCCACCGTCACTAAAGCTATCCGGCGTCACATTTAAAATACCCATCAAATAAGTGCGTGAGTGCCAATCAAAACTATAGCTGCGGGTGCCGTGACAAATTTGCATCATTAAAACAAGATTTTATAGGCAGACTAAAACAACTATAATAAAGTAACAAAGCTCAAATAAGATAGCAATAATCATGGCAAAATCAGCATCCACATACCGAGGTCATTCAATTGAACGAGTCGGACATGGCAAAAAAATGCTATTCCAAACCACCATTAATGAAAAAGAATGGTCTGCTGCAACGGAAAAACTTGTAAGGGCAGGCATTGACACCTGGATTGACCAAGGTGTCGAACCTGAAGAGTCCGAAGAATCCTAAGCTTCACAACTTAACGATCGCACTAACGATCGCAATGCAACAGCTTCCCTCGGTAGGTATTGCCCTGAATGGTCTGGGCAGGTAAATACTCAGTAGAACAGGTATAGCCGAGGGTTTCCATGGCTCGATTAAACTTATTATGGTGTCCTCGACCGGGATCCACAATACAGATTTCGGCATTGGTTTCAGCATGACGATCGATAAAAGCAGATAGCATATCTGGATGTGCCTGCTCATACAAAACATCACTCCCAATAATCACATCAAACTTACCAAGCAGCGGATTTTCTGAGACCCAATTCCCGCTTTGAAATGGCATTGGGGGAAGATGATTAAGCTTTAGATTAGCTTTTAGAAAACTTTCGGCCATGGGGTGATAGTCACTCGCTGTAATGTCAATCGATCGACTGTGCATCGACAGACTGGCAATCGCAAGCCCACAGCCGATCTCCAACACCCGCTTCCCCTGTGTGTCAAACCCAATCATTGCATCCGCTAACACCAATGCGGACGGCCACACAATTCCAAACAAAGACCAATGGGCAGATGAAATGCCCATATCTTCTGCAATGCCGTCGGGATCATCAAACTGCTGTCGATCTTTTAACGATCGAATTTGAAAATTTATACGATCGAGGCACAGCGCCTCGAACTTAACTTCATAAGGCGATGAATCTGAACGCATTTAAAAGTTAAACCAAACCATTAGGGCATTAATCCCAAGGGTTTGCTAAACCACAAGTGTCTTGGACGATACCATCTGACTATTAAGCTTCCCCTAAGCGTTATGAATCAGAATACTTACTGTTCATAACCAAGGTCACATTCAAGCTCAACAAAAGCGCTGCTAGGCAACGACAGCGGTTGACTGTGCAGCACCATCGTTGTGGACTGGTTCTCTTCAAAGCCGATGCGCTCGTAAAATTTTTGTTGGTTGGTGGTCATTAGGTAGGTGCGTTCAACTCGGCTGAGGCGAGGATGGGTAATCAAGGTCTGCACCAAGGTTCGTCCGATGCCTGCGCCTTGATAGCTTGGGTTTACCACTACATCCCAAATGGTCGCACGATAAACCCCATCAGAGGTGGCCCGCGCAAAGCCAACGAGGTGATCGCCATCCCAAGCGGTGACGATCGGGTCACTGTGGTCGATTGCCGTCTGAAGGTCCTCTAGGCTCCGACCGCTCGCCCAAAATGCAACCTGATTGAACAATGCCTGAAGCTGAACCAAATCAACAAATTCCCGCCCGACACGCAATCGAACCGATCGAGCATCGACACCACGGGACAAACCACGAGCAAGATCGTCTATATTGTCTACGGTTTGCTGTTCCAGGATTTGAGATTCTAGGGCTTGGAGCTTAGACTGTTCCATCGTTTTAAAGGCCGCACTTCAATGCAGCGCCACTAATGTTGTGCTTATCAATCTTCTGTTTATCATTGTGGTCATAGTTTCCTGATTTGTGAAGGGGCTATCGAAAATTACTATTAGAGTTAGGTCTTGAAATAAACTGAATCTCAACGCCCACCTGAAAACCCATTCATCCCCAGTTGCCCATGACTCGCAAACCATCCCGCAAAACCACTCGTCGCCGATCGACTCCTGCCGCCGTGGGCTTGGTTTTACTGCTGATTCTGTTCACCATGCTCATGGGTATGGGACTTGCCCAAGCCTTAGAACCCAAGTCTAACCCTCTGGTGCAAACGGATCAAAACATAGAAATCGGCACAGTGGATCCAGTTAGTGATCGCGATCGTCTCGGACAAGAGCTATATCTTGAGTCTTGCAAAAGTTGTCATCTCGCCATTCCCCCTGCCGTCATGCCGACCCAAACCTGGCAAGCGCTGCTCCAGGATCCGCAGCACTACGGCGCAATAATCGATCTACCCCAAGGCCCAGAACGTAAAATTCTCTGGAATTATTTACGAAACATGTCTCGTCCGATCGCCAACAAAGACGAACGCATTCCTTATCGCATTGCCGACTCGCGCTATTTTAAAGCCCTACATCCCAAAGTAAAATTTGAGACTAAAGCCAAACTCACCACTTGCATTTCCTGTCATCCCAGCGCCAATGATTTTAATTTCCGAAAACTCTCAGCAGAAGCACAGAAGTCAAGCTAACAATTGGCCTCGCTAACACCAGAGTCTCGAACCCATTGCTGCACCATCTTCGCCCAACTTGTTTCTCCCATGGTGGATGCTTGAGCCAAAAAGCCCTGCAATATCACTGTCGTCAGCAATGGCAAAGCACGCGATCGTTCG
>JANMIS010000008.1:0-8089 GCA_031375925.1 Synechococcales cyanobacterium OTE_70_concoct_197_sub | reverse complement strand
CCTGCGTAGGTGAGCTTGTCGAGATTAATGATTTTGGCTTGGTTACTTTGGCGCATTCGGAGGACAAAGTTCGCACCGATAAAACCTGCGCCTCCAGTTACAAGGTAGACGGGCATCAATGAATGTGTTTTATTCATAAATAATTACGGCTAGGAAAGTTCAAATTAGCGGTGGTTTTAGTTGGAGTGATTCGATCGTCCTCTCTAGGTGCAAACCACGCAAGACGTTGATAATACTCTTCACCTAAAACCTAACTTTAGATTTCCCTAAACGTCAGGAAGAGGGCTAAAACCGCAGCACAATTTTGTTCAGGTCGGCGGGTTCGGTCAAGATAAAATCGGGATGATGTTGGGCGAGGGCTTGAAGGGAGTTGAAGCCCCAGGAAACGGCAGCCGATCGGACATGGCTGCGCCTAGCGGCGTCGATGTCACGGGTTTCGTCGCCGACGTAGAGGACGGTTTCGGGGTGAATGTTTTGCTTTCTTAGGATGCGTTTGAGGGCTTTGTCTTTGCCCATAAGCCGGGGGCAGGAGATGATGAATTCAAATAGGTGGGCCATGCCTTGATTGGCAAGAAAGCTGCGGACGTTTTCTTCGCTGTTGGATGAGAGTATTCCCAGGCGACAGCCTTGGGAGCGCAGCGTTCTTAGAGTGGTTTCTATGCCGTCGAAGGGTTTGAGTGCGGGAATTTCACGATTCATGTCGGCTTTAAAGCGCCGGATGATTTTGGGGAGGCGGTAGAAGGGGACGCCGATTTCGCGGAGGATTTCTTTGGAGCTGAGGTGTTGCCAGCGATCGATCGTCTCTAGGGTAATGGGCTTGAAGCCAAACTCATGGGCGAGCTGGTTACCAATGCGGAGACCGATGCTGAAACTGTCGGCGATGGTTCCGTCGAAGTCGAAGATGACCATACGGTTAATCCGTTTGCTGAGGGGCGCGAACGGACTGGAGGGGGTGAGTTCTTCGGCGGTCACGGGTGTGGCTCCAAGGGCTTGAGACTGTCTAAGTTACTACTCTAATCCTAACTCTCGTTTGAGGAGTCCGATGGATTTGCTGATGATAAAACTTTCGCAGGCGATAATTTTGGGCGATCGAATCAGGTCCTCTTGGGCCGCGTGGATGGCTTCTCTAACGACCGAGTGACTGGGTTCATCGCAGATAATCGTCTGGGCATTGCGAATGATTGCGTCGAGTTTGTATCGATCGGTTGTGGCAGCGCCCATCAGCAGGATTTCCTCCCCCCGCAGGCTGTGAATAATAATCGAAGCGACGCCAATGGTTTCGGCACTGAGGCTGACGATGCCGAGGTGATGGCCTTTGGGCAAGTCTTTAACGAGTTTGAGTTCTTTTTCAAAGTCGTAGATGTCGATCGGGATCACACGGGCAGACTTGGGTGCGGCGATCGCTTCAGCTTGATGGATGAAGTAACGACTGGTGACGACGGTGCTCGATCGGGTTTGGTCCAACACATGGGCAAGTTCTTCCATCGGGACGAGCTGAATCGGAATATTCAAAGCCTTCTGAAGTTCCTGTAGCATCATCTCTCCGGCGGCGAGGTCATGGCTGGGAGCGGTGATCAGCACTTGGGCACTACAGCGCAGTCGCCAGTCGATTTCGGCGAGGAAGAGTTCTCGGGTGAGGCTTAGAGAGCAGCCCTGCTTTAGTAATTCGTCTACGGTTTGTTGAATAAGACGGTGGGCTGCGGGGTGCTGCTGAAGAAGCGGAGACTGTTGAAGAGCATTGCCTTCAGTGATGTGGTCACGCACATAAATGCCGGATCCAGCTTGGGCATCTACAACGCCCGCTTCTTCGAGTTGGCGGTAAACTTTGCTGATGGTGTTGCGGTGAAGCCCAGTAATCATCGCAAGCTGCCGAGTACTTGGAAGTCGGTGCCCGGGCGGATACTGCCGTGAGGCGATCGCGAAGAGAATTTGGTTATAAAGCTGACTGGACGCGGGGATGTCGCTGTCAGCTTGAATATGAAACTGGGGCATGACGAGCGAGACCTGGGTAGAAAGCGCGACGGTTTGGATCTACTCTATTATTATTCGTTTTTATGGATGGTGTGCAGCCTATGTCGAAAATTGAAACAGAATCTCTTTTGGTTGGCAATAGCGATCGGTCGATCGAGTGCTACTGCGCAACACCGCTCAGCTATCCAGAAAAGCCGAAAGGTGCTGTGATTGTACTCCATGAAGTGTTCGGGGTGAATGCTCATATACGATCGGTGGTGGATCGGCTTGCTTTTGAGGGCTACGCGGCCATTGCGCCGAACATGGTGCAACGATCGGCTCCGGGTTTTACGTTAGATGAGTACGATGCCGAGTCGCTAGCATTAGGCCGAAGTCATAAAGATTTGATGACGGCGGAACAGATTGCTGCGGATTTGATGCTGGTGATCCATCGGATGAGATATTACGGGTCAGTGGCCCTAGTGGGCTTTTGTTTCGGGGGACATGTGGCCTATTTGGGGGCGATGCTGCCGGGGGTGGTGGCGACGGCGGTATTTTATGGCAGTGGCATTGGGAGCATGACACCGGGTGGGGGAAAGCCGACGATCGATCGAACCGCTGAGATTTCGGGGCGGGTGCTGATGCTGTATGGTTTACGGGATGAAATTATTCCCAATGAGCAGGCGGATGCGGTGGAAGCGGCACTCGTGGGGGCAGGGGTTCGGCATGAGGTGGTGCGCTATGATGCGGGCCATGGGTTTTTCTGTGAAGCGCGATCGAGTTTTGATGAGATCGCCGCTGCGGATGCTTGGAAGCGGCTTTTGGGATTGTTGCGGGAGACGATTCCTGGGATAGTTTCTGATTAATATTATTCTTGTTGTTTACGATCGGCTAATTTCAACAAAATTTCTTCATGGTAAGCCTGAGTGATGGGATAAAAATACGCTAACACCACACCCAAAATTAAGAACACCGTCGGCAACGGACCAATGGACCAACGAATGGCTTCGATCGCCGCTGGGGTTTGGATTTCTACAGTCCCATCATAGCCGGATTGTTCCAAAGCTTGACCCACTGCAAATAATCCTGCGGCTAGGCCCATCTTTTGCAGCAGCACCATAAATGCATAGAAAAATCCTTCACGCCGTTTTCCGGTATTCAACTCATCAAGGTCAATCACATCCGGCAACATAGACCAAGGAATTAAGTAAGCCGTCGAAACCCCAAAGCCTGCCAAAGCCCCGACAAAATACATTAAATTCATTTGACCGGGTTGCAACAAAAATAATCCCACTTGCCCCACCAGCCAAATCCCCATCCCCGAAATATAAGCTACTTTTTTCCCATAGCGACTACTAAACCAACTCCAAAATGAAAGCGCAATTAGTGCAGTTCCCTGAACGGCCAACACGAGATTATTAGCAACCGCAGGCGAAAGCAGCATGTATTTTAGAACAAAAAACTGAATGACGGATGCCATGATTTGAAGCGCCAGCCAAGAGCAGAGATAGATCCCAATCACGTAAAGAAACGGACGATTGCTAAAAGCTAATTTGAATTGCTGGACGATCGGCAGATTTTCCTCTTCATTGATTAATACTTGATTAGTATTGCTTAAGGTTCTTCCCTTAGTCCCAAAGACGCACCATAATAGAGAAATAACCGAAAGCAAACTCACGATGCCACTGGCAATTAATAATTGTGTCCCAAGATTACTTTTACCGGGGATCGCCAATGTCACTAAGATCATTAAAATAATAGAGAGCAAACTCCCCCCGATCGAAAACGTAAACCGAAAGCTATTTAAGCTCGTGCGTTCATTATAATCCTGGGTCATCTCTGGCGTTAGCGCCGTATAGGGCAAGTTCACCGCCGTATAAGCCGTGTTAAATAGCACCCCCATAATGACGTAAAACCAAAACAATCCCATCCCGTCGAAGTCTGGCTTCACCCATTGCAGCAAAAAAGTCAACCCAAACGGAATCGCTCCGCCCAGCATCCAAGGATAGCGTCTGCCCCATTTTTTCGACTGCGTTCGATCGCTTAAGACTCCGACGATCGGGTCATTCACCGCATCCCAAATCTTCCCAATCATCAAGACACTGCCTGCAAGCCCCGCTGGAATTCCGGCTACATCGGTGAAGAAAATAAGCTGGTAAAAAACCAATAGGTTGGCGGTCATAGCAGGGCCAAGATCGCCTGCACCATAGGCAAGTTTCTCAGCAAAAGTTAATTTGGAAGCCGGGAATGTCATAGCAAAGGTCAGGAATCTGCCTCAAAATCTGCCCCAACAGGATACTTCACCCCCGAACGCTTCGCGCACTCTTCAAGAGCGTTGTATTATTTTGTTAGGCTACAGTAGAGCGCTAGAGTAGGGCACAGTATGACGGATTTACAGAAAAACTCACAGACAAATTTGCATGTATCTTGGGACGAATATCATCAAAAAATCGAGCACCTCGCCTGGATGGTTCACCAGTCCGGGTGGCAGTTTAATCAGATTGTCTGTCTGGCAAAGGGCGGATTGCGGGTGGGGGATGTGCTGGCGCGTATTTATGATGTGCCCTTGGCGATTCTTTCGACGGCCTCCTATAGCGGCGAGGGCGGGCGCGATCGGAGCACCTTAGTTTTCTCTGAAAATTTGACTAAGACGACGCAGCATTTGGGAAGCCATGTACTGCTGGTGGATGACCTAGTGGATTCGGGCGTGACATTGCAGAAAACGCTGCCATGGCTCGATCGTAAATATGGATTTTATATTGAAGAAGTGCGGACAGCGGTGCTGTGGTACAAAGATTGCTCGGTGATCAAGCCGGATTATTATGTGGATTATTTAGAGCATAATCCTTGGATTCATCAGCCCTTTGAAATGTACGAAATTATGAATCCTGAAGATCTGAAGTTTTAGCCCATGATGACCTATTACCGTGGAGATGTGGTGTTAGCCCAATTCCCAAACTCAGACCTAGCTAGTCATAAAAAATGCCCCGTCCTTATTATTCAATCTGATGATGTAGAACGGGGCGGCGATCAAAAGTTAGTGGCTTTGATCACTTCAAATTTAAAACGGACGGGCGCGACAAGAGTATTCATTGATTGCAACAGTGAAATGGGCCGTGCCATGGGACTCAATATGGATTCGGTGGTGATGACAGATAATTTGGCGACATTGAAAGATTGTTTGCTAATTAAAAAGATTGGTCATTGTTCAGATATGAGTGCGATCGATCGAGCCTTAGCAAAAGCGATCGGACTATAGAAGTTGTTATAATCGCGTTACTGAGAAGGTAAATAAATATGGTGAGTACTTTACCAATCCCAAAAACGTTAACGCCTGATGAATCGATCGAATCCTCAACGCTTCAGACTGATCAATGGGTTAGAGCAAGCTGGGAGGAATTCTTGGCTGCTTCTAAGGATTCCGAAGAGACTAAGGCACGTTGCTATTATGATTCAGGCTGGATGAGGATTGAAACGACGATGATTGGATCCGGACATGCACAAGACAATGGACTACTGGCAGCAGTGATTACCCTTTTCGGGACGTATCGAGATATCGAATATATTTCATTTGTGAGTCCGAGCTTTCGCAAAACGGGTGAGCGGGAATGTCAACCGGATTTGGCCTATTTTATCGGTCCCGATGTTCAGCGTCCGCCTAAAAATAGTCAAGCGATCGATGTAGAAACTTGGGGAGCACCGACGTTGGCGATCGAGATTTCGTCTACAACATTGAGTGATGATCTAGGCAAAAAGCGTTTATTGTATGAACGCTTGGGCGTGCAGGAATACTGGGTTGTGAACGTAAAGGAAGCGGTGGTGATTGCTTTTGCCGTTGCGGATGGAGGCAGTCGAGAAATTCGGGATTCGGGTGTGTTGCCGGGATTGGAAATGAATTTAATAGAAGAAGTGCTGCGATTAAGTCAAACAGAAAGCGATGGTTATATTAATCGCTGGCTCATTCAGCAGTTTCGTTGAGGCTGTCTAGCATTTATGGACGACATAGACAAAATCTCGCGAAAAACACCGGAAAAATGTATCCGCTGTGCAGCATTGTCTGCGGCTCAGGCGAAGGATTTGCACGGTAATACCTGTTGGGATAGTAAGGTTTGCCCTAGCCGTAGATCCTATGTGCGGCACCGCGATCGGCGCAATCTCGATCGCAGTCGCAAACGATCATCTGAACTAACCACCCTGACAGTAAAACCGCCTGTTTCGATTACCTATGGCATTTTGATGGTGTATCGGACGGCGGGCGATAGTCCTGTGCATGGCATTGCGGCAGAAATCTGGAAAGATCAAGAAAAAATCGCGCAAGTCGCACCCATTCACTGTTGCCAAATGGTCCCGTCCCAAGTTCACACCTATATTCAAAAACTTCTAGAAATGCTAAATCAAAACTATGGCATTAAGAAGTTTGCGAGTTTGGTTCGTTTAGACCCGAGCCTCTGTCCGATCGAAGATTGTTTTTTGCGATCGAAGGTGCCTTAAATGGCAAATGTTCGACAGTTAGAATTAGACCTTTGGACTGCGCTAAAGAATGCTAGCAATGACCCGATTGGTGCAGAGTTTAAATTAGTCTGGGAAGCACTAGATGGTTTAATGCCAGGGCTATCTGTGAGCGCGCAACTGGAGACGGCATCTAGGGCGATCGTTCAAGTAACTGATATTTTCCAAGTGCAGGCAGGATTGATTTTTGAAGGCTTAGATGCAACGGCGACGATGGATGGGCCGACGATGACAGTGGATGCCTTCGATCGCTATGTGCGGCAATCCATGGAGATTGATTTTGATGATTACATTGAAAGTGTAGAACGACCCGATCGCTCAGCCCGCAATGTACAGCCGATCGATGACGAATTCTATTCTCAAGTGCAATCCATTGATAAGACGACCTTGCTGGAAACATTACACGAGGAGATTTTGCTGACTGATGCAGAAGTTCAGGAGTCTGCCATGTCTGTGGCCCACGGCGAGGATATTACAGAATGGATTGAAACCATTCGAGAGCAATTACAACGCTTCGATCGGCCTATTGAATTACAACAATTATTGAATGCTGTAAACTTAAAATTAGTAGAACTATGGCTCGGATTATTATTGGGCGGTTATGAATTGAGTCGATCGGTTAATTCCAAAGATTTTTATTCATTTGTAGGTCTGTGGGTTCAGTCCCATTCTCCTTTAAAATAGGAAGATTCAAATTAGAGCTACAATTATGTCGTCAGCACTTGCCTCTCAAAACCTAACGCTTCCCGTCATGGGGTGTGGCACTTGGGCTTGGGGAAATCAGGTGCTATGGGGCTACGATGCCAGTATGGACGGGGAGTTGCAGCAGGTTTTCGATCGCTGTGTTGCCAGTGGCGTAACGTTTTTTGATACGGGGGATTCCTATGGGACAGGGAAACTCAAGGGCCAAAGTGAGAAATTATTGGGCCGTTTTGATCGTGAGTACAACGGGATAAACCAAGATCAAATTTGTCTAGCAACCAAACTCGCACCCTACCCTTGGCGCTTGACCAGTGATTCAATCGTGCAGGCGGGAAAAGCATCGGTCGATCGGATGGGCCGCATTGATTTGGTGCAGTTGCATTGGTCTACGGCTAACTATGCGCCTTGGCTAGAAGGCTCGTTATTGGATGGGTTGGCGGCGTTAGTCGAGATGGGTTTGGTGAAAGGGGTGGGCTTATCGAATTTTGGACCCAAACGATTGAAGTTGGCTTATGAACGGCTTAAATCTTGTGGAGTGCCGATCGTGTCATTGCAGGTACAGTATTCATTGCTTTCAACTTATCCGGTAACGGAGTTGGGGTTGAAAGATCTTTGCGACGAACTCGGCATTCAAATGATTGCTTATAGTCCATTGTGTCTAGGCCTTTTGACGGGGAAGTATGATGCGAAAGGTCCGTTTCCCAAGGGATTGCGAGGCTTTCTATTTCCGCAATTATTGCCAAAAATGACGGGATTGCTGGATTGCTTAAAAGAAATTAGTACTCAACGTGAGAAGACCATTTCTCAGGTGGCATTGAATTGGTGCATTGGTAAAGGAACAATGCCAATTCCAGGGGCTAAAACGCTAGTCCAAGTAAACCAAAACTTAGGGGCGCTGGGTTGGAACTTGGACAGTGGAGAAATGGAT
>JANMIS010001013.1:0-7298 GCA_031375925.1 Synechococcales cyanobacterium OTE_70_concoct_197_sub | reverse complement strand
GCCGGATGCGCCCGAGAGCGAATACGCCCTGACAATCTCTCAACGAATCTTGCCCCCCGCGATGCAGGTTGACCTCTTTACAGGCGAATCAGTCATCATTCGCGATGTCTATAGCGAGGCATCACTCATGCCCTATCTGGCAAGCTACTCACAGCTAGGAGTCCAGGCATTTGTCAATATTCCCTGTTTCAATGAAAATCAGTGGGTCGCACTCTTACAGGTCAATAGCGATCGAGTCCGAAACTGGCGCGAGGATGAAATCAATCTGCTCCAAGCCGTCGCTGCGCAAATATGGCCGACCCTTGAGCAAGCCCGCGCCGTCCAAGCACTCAGAGCGCAAGAAGAACAGACCTGCGCTGCCCAAGCCATCATCAAGCAACAACTAGACCAAATCGAAGCCATTTATCAAGCGGCTCCGATCGGACTGTGCTTTGTCGATACCGATCTGCGGTACGTGCGGATTAATGAACAGTTGGCCCAGATCAATGGTGCATCGGTAGCAGCGCACATCGGGCATACGCTGCGGGAACTATTGCCAGAATTAGCTGACGATGCAGAGTCAATCTATCGCCAAGTCATCGAGTCGGGTATACCCATTGTCGATCTAGAAATGAGTGGCACCAATCCCGCTCAACCTGGCGTAGTACGATCGTGGGTCTCCAGTTTTTACCCCCAAACCGATCGCGAAAATCGCACGATCGGTGTCAATACAGTCGTCCAAGAAATAACCGATCGTAAACGTGATGAAGAACGACTCCGCCAAAGTGAAGAATTCAACCGCCGCATTTTAGAAAGCAATCGCGACTGCATTAAAGTGATGGACTTAGCAGGTCGCCTGACTTATATGAACGATTACGGACTGTCACTGATGGAAATTAATGACTTCTCGACAGTTGTGAGAACTCAATGGCTTGATTTCTGGCAAGATGGCGACCAAGAATCGGCTCGATCGGCTTTTAGCATTGCTCTAACCGGGGGAGTCGGCCAGTTTGAAGGGTATTGTGCAACTTATAAAGGGAAGCCGAAATGGTGGGAAGTCATTGTGACACCTATTCTCGCTGCCGATGGTCAGGTCAGCGAAATCTTATCGGTTTCGCGCGATATTACCGATCGCAAGCAGGCCGAAACCATCTTCCAAGTGCAGCAAGCCGCGATTCAGCAGCAACTCGGCGAGATAGAATTTATTTATCGGGCGGCCCCGGTGGGAATGAGTTTGGGCGATGCCAATATGCAATATGTTCGCATCAATGAGCAGTTGGCGCAGATTAATGGTATGCCTGCTGCCGCACACATTGGGCTGACCATCCGCGAAGTGTTACCCGAACTAGCAGACCAGCTAGAGCCGTTGTATCGCCACGTTATGGAATCGGGCGAACCCAGCATCAATCTAGAAATAAGTGGAGTTGTTCCTTCGCAACCTGGCGTGGAGCGACAGTGGTTGCTCAGTTACTATCCCCAAAAAGATGCCGAAGAGCGCACGATTGGAGTCAATTCAATTGTGCAAGAAATTACCAATCGTAAGCAAGCCGAAATTGCTCTGCAAATCGGTGAGGAATTATTCCGATCGACCTTCGAGTACTCATCTGTAGGTCTAGCTCACGTCGCCCTAGATGGGAGTTGGATGCGCGTCAATCACAAACTTTGTGAAATATTAGGCTATGGTTCGGAAGAGCTTTTGGCCACGACCTTTCAAGCAATTACAGAACCCGAAGATTTAGCTGAAGACATGGCTTTAGTGCAGCAATTAGTCAATGGTGAGATTAATGAATATACCTTAGAAAAACGCTACATTCACAAACAAGGACATCATGTGTGGGCAAATTTAACTGTTTCGCTGATCCGCACGATCGCCCCAGATGGAAAACTAGGCACACCCAAACATTTTGTCTCTGCCGTTCAAGATATTACCGATCGCAAACAAGCCCAAGCCCAACTCGAAGAACGAAACAAGGAACTAGACTCATTTGTATACGTTGTATCCCACGACCTCAAAGCACCCCTACGCGCAGTTGCCAATCTCTCCCAATGGATCGAAGAAGACTTAGACGGACAACTCACCCCTGACACCCGATCGCAAATGAGCCTTTTACGGAGTCGTGTAAATCGAATGGCAGCGACGATCGATGGCCTGCTTGACTATGCCCGGTGTGCTCGCAGCGAGGATGAAATCGAGCTGGTTGACCTGACAAAACTGCTCTCGGATGTCATTGATTCGGTTGACCCACCATCCACCTTTATCATTCATCTCCCGACTGAGCCGCCGACCTTCTTTACCAGACGCACACCGCTATTTCAGGTCCTTTTCAACCTAGTGAGCAATGGCATCAAACACCATCATTCCAAAGCTGGTACAGTCCAGATCTCGATCGAAAATCATGGCGATTTCTATAAATTTGCGGTCACTGATGATGGCTTGGGCATTGCACCAGAGTATCAAGCGCAGATATTTGAAATCTTCCAAGCTGTAAATCCTCAAAATCGATCGGACAGTACAGGAATCGGGCTAGCAATTGTCAAAAAACTGGTCGAAGCTGAGGGCGGTACCATTTGGCTAGAGTCGGAAGTGGGTAGGGGTACAGCATTTTACTTTACTTGGTTCCAGCGTTAGTGTTGCCGATCGGCATTAACCGTAGCCTGTTTCATGTGTCAGTCTGCATTTCCTATGGCAAAATGAATTGCTTTACTGCTAACTCTCCGCATGAAACTTTTAAAACTAGGTTCGATCGTCCTCCTGGCCTTGGCGGTGCTGGGCGATCGAGCCACATTGGTGCATTCTACTGAACTTCCTACTTTTTTACTTGAAGAGATTGATTCTATTGATCAAATCACTTCGGTATCACAGCTCAGCGACATTCAACCCACCGACTGGGCCTTCCAATCCCTTCAGTCTCTCGTTGAACGCTACGGTTGCATTGCAGGGTTCCCAAATAAGACCTATCGGGGAAATCGTGCCCTGTCGCGATTTGAGTTTGCCGCTGGGCTTAATTCCTGTATGGATCGGGTCAATGATTTAATTCTGACCAATAGCAACGGTGCAAAGCGCGAAGATCTTAATAGCTTGCGTAAACTCCAAGAGCAATTTGCCTCTGAACTCGCCACCTTACGTGGCAAAGTCGATGCATTAGACAGCAAAGTTGCCACTTTAGAAAAACAGCAATTCTCCACCACAAGCAAACTCTATGGTCAAGTCGTCGTAGGCTTGCAAGGAAGCAATACGATCGGCGTTGACCTCTTTCCAAAAGATGGCCTAAAAGAACGATCGGGCCAAGCCAACATTAGCTTTGGGTATAACGTTCAGCTTACATTGGCCACCTCGTTTCGCGGCGATGATCTGTTATTAACCGGATTTCAAACAGGCAATATCTCATCTAGCGCCGGAGTCCTTTCTACCAATATGGGCCGACTCGCCTACGAATCCGAATTGAACAATCAATTGGTCATCAGCGACCTATCTTATCGGTTTGCAATAGCGCCGAACTTTGGCGTTTTAATTGGAGCCACAGGTGTTAATCCTGAAAATGTATTCCGTGGCATCAATCCCCTAGAAGGCTATGCCGATGGTGCATTGTCCAGGTTTGGTCAGCGCAATCCAATTTTGACCGTAGCAGATACCAGTGCAGGCATTGGATTTGATTGGCAGATTGGGCCGAAAGTGAGTTTGCAGGGCGTTTACTCTGCCACCAACCCCGCACTCCCATCCAATGCCGAAATCGGTGGCTTATTCAATGGAAGCTATACCGCAGGCGCACAGCTATCCCTCGCTCCGACCCGAGCCATCGACGTGGGATTGCACTATCTCTATTCCCGCACTCCCAATGGCGTTTTGGGCTTCGGGGTCGGGGATACGCAATTGATTTCACCTTTGGTGGTTGATGCGGTTGCGACGACCACTCAGGCGATCGGGACCACTGCCGCATGGCGCATTAATCCCAAATGGACCTTAGGCGCTTGGGGTGGCTGGACGAGTTCCCAGGCGATGGGTCAACCGGGAAGCGTAGAAACGACCAATTGGATGGTGTTTTCGGCATTGCCAGATCTGTTTGTCCCTGGAAACCTCGGTGGCATCCTCGTTGGTCAACCGCCTAAAATCACGTCCAGTACGCTGCCCGACGGATTAAATTTCCCAAACTTCAGCGACAATGGAACTCAGGGTGGACAGTCTGCAAGCTCACTTCATGTCGAAGCCTTTTACCGCGCAAAAGTTACCGACAACATCACCATTACACCAGGATTTCTAATGATTTTTAATCCAAACCACAATGCGAGTAATGATACTTTGATGATTGGGAGTATGAGAGCCAGTTTCCAGTTTTAACGTAGATTTTCAAATCACTTACAACCCTAAATTCCAATGCAAATTCCAATGCTTTCTACATCTTTTCTAGCAACCACGATCGGCCTTACGATCGCCATCCAAACCCTTCACATCAAAAGTTCGATCGCGCAGGTCACGGTCAATAGTTCTGGCGTCATTTCCGGCACCGTTCAACTCCCGAATAAAAACCCTAACTTTAATGCTGGAACAACCCGTGTCGATACCGATAGTCAAGGTCGCTATTTCCGCAACGGCATCCTGATCTTTTCTGCGGAGGCGGTTAATCCAGCGCTGGTGGTCTTAGGAACGAGTGGCAAATACAACGGTAAATACTATGTAGACTTTCGGGGCATTCCCGTCGTCTCGATCGATGGAACGCTCACATCACCCGACCTTCAAGGGGATTTGAAATTTACTCAACGCTTCAATAATAATGCACCTGTGAAACTATGGGGCAATATTCAAGATGAATTGGTGCTAAGAGGAAACTTCGTCGGGACGATTACAGACCCAGCAACAGGCAAACAATATCAGGGAACTTTTGAAGTCAAAGGCCAAGGGCCACGATATAGCGCCAGCAATGGTGGAAGCAGCCCCACCGTCTTTGACTTTCAATCCCAATATCGTGGAACAGATCCTAAGATTTCGGCGCAGGTAACAGTCAGGTCCTACAGCATTACAGCAGTGCCTGTAAGCTTGAGCATCACCATTCCCAACAGTGCAGCTAATAATCCAGGTTTAGGACCGATCGGCTCTGGATCTTCCGGATCTGGTGTGGTTTCTGATCCAGGTGATTTGGCAGGATTATTGACTGGCAATCCGCGATTTTTTGAGGTGAATCGGATTATTTTGAACGGGAAAGAAGCACCGATCGGACCTAAAAGCCGCATCTTGCTTAGGTAAGATCTTATATTCTTCTTAATAATGACGATCAAAGAGAGCCGATGTATGGTTTGATTTGGGAGTGCTTATTGAGAAGTTTTTGAGAATCTTATGACTAGGAAACAGTTGCCCAAAGTCATTGCTAATGGGCGATTTTTTATTATTATTGCTGTAGTTTGTTCATTTTTAGCTTCGATCCTAATCTTAATGTATGGCGGGCTATTGACGTTTCATTCAGCAGTCCAGATCTTGGGTCAGGGAGAAATTTCTAGCAAGATTTCAAAGAAGCTAGTTGTGTCGATGATTGAAGTGATTGATTTGTTTTTGCTGGGGACCGTTTTTTACATTACTTCTCTGGGGCTATACGAGCTTTTCATCGATGAACACATTGAAGTTCCAGCGTGGTTAGAGACTCGGACGATCGATGACTTAAAAGCAAGGTTGATTAGCGTTGTAATCGTTGTGTTGGGTGTTGTATTCCTCGGGCAGGCTGTAAGCTGGGACGGAGAAAGCAATCTCCTCCCGTTTGGGGCTAGTGTCAGCGCTGTAATTGCATCGCTAACATTCTTTCTTAATACAACCCATCGGGATACTAAACATTAGTGCCTAGTTTAGGCTTTCGGGCAGACTGACGCTGCGTCCTGCACCTTGAATCATCGGCGACTTAATTCGGTTAATCTGTCCGATCGCCCATTTTGCAGTTTCTTGGACCTCTGGGTCAGAATCCTCACAGGCACTGTGAAGCAGTTGGCTAATATTGGTGAGAGTGTCATAAATTCGGGTTAAGTCTCGGATTGCATTTTTGCGAACATCAGCATTTTCATCCTGCATCGAAAGGGCCAGAGCACGACTCATGGGCTTAAGCGTGCGTGTGCTAATTTCCGAGAGTGCGGATAAAACCAGGCTCCGCTGGCGAGAATCGGAGTCCACGAGCAAATCCACGAGGGGTTGCACGGCCCGCGAGTCTCCCCGCCGTCCTAACTCCCAAATCGCCTTTTGTCGTTTATCCGAGTCCTTACTTCGCAGGTCATGCACCAACACATCCATAATGCTGACTTTGGGCATCCGGGTAGTGGCATGGGCGATCGTCGTGGGTTCAAGCTGTTGTAACTGTTCAGGCTGTTGGACTTTGGATTCAGAAGTCTTAGCGTCGGGTCTAGCTTCGGGTGTTGTCGTCGGAGCAGAGTCAGGAGAGTAGAGGAGCGGTTCTGGCGGTTCAGTCACGAAGGATTGTGTCGATCGTCTCATGATCAGCACGGCACCCACCCCCCCAACCATGACGCTTCCAGCCAAAATTCCAGGCACCAACCAGTCTGTAGTGCGCTTTGAAGCAGTAGCCGCAACAACAGGTGCTGGCCTAAAGTTTGCATCAGTCTTAATGGCCTTAATGGCCCTGTTGGAGAGGTCTGAGCTTTGAGTAACGACTTGAGCAGATGCGGCTGAACTAGCCGTCGTCACAGCTAGTACAGCGCCCAACAAAGCGCATGCTGCATTCCGCAGGACAGGAAGGGCAAAAATCTGAGCAGGCATCTGGGAAAACATAGGCTTGGGCGGGGCAACAGAACGATGTCAACACTGAGAGAAACTGGGTGGGGAAGATGCTAAATGCCGATGCGATCGAAACAAGCGCAACCGATCGGTCGTTGAATTCGAGTATTCCCCATCCATTCGATAGACTCTCCAAACTAAAGCCAACCTTCCCCATCTGCAAATCAACCGATCCATCAAGCCGTGATTTCCTAACTTTTGACACTAGCCAAAACTTAAATAAGATGTTACAGTGTAGTACGTTCAAATGTTCTACTCTCGGGTCAAGATTTTAAATCAGATTCTTGATGGAATACCGACCGCTCATTGGCCACCATGCGATCGTCATCTCAGCTACACAGTTGCGAAACATCCGGAATATAGATTTAAGGTCAGCAACTTTCTGCCGATCGGCTCAGTCACCAGATTAATGGTCATGAATACTAACTTAATTGTGCCTAAAAATCTTCTGAGTGTAGAGATTACGACCCAAAACCTAGCTTTCGTTCGGTTTTCTAGCCCCTCGATCGCCTTCCCAAACCCCTGCCCCATCCCTGATGATAAAGCCATGATC
>JANMIS010000932.1:0-4870 GCA_031375925.1 Synechococcales cyanobacterium OTE_70_concoct_197_sub | reverse complement strand
CAAACTGTGCTCAAGCGGGTGGAAAGGATGATAGCAAGTTGCAAGCGGCGATCGAGGAGGCAAAGGCTTTGGTCAATCAAGGGTTAGGGTAAATATGGGGCCTGATTATTGGCCCCCTAAACTATTGCACCCCTAAATTATTGGACCCCCAAGAGTTTGTGGGTTTGGAGACTGATGCGCCATTGGGGGTTTTGTAGGACGTAGTTGAAGACGATCGTTTGGCTCTCGGGACTGTTCCATTCGGGTTGGAGGTAGCGGATGGCTTGGGGGTGGGTGAGGTCGGATTGATGTTCGGCCCAGGCGAAGTCTTGGGGGCGAGAGATGATGAGTTTGAGTTCGTGGGCACGATCGTAGATGTCGCCGATCGGAGGTTTAAAAGGTTTCGGGGAAAGGGTAATCCAGTCGAAGATGCCGGAGTAGAGGTGGGATCCAGAGGTTTCGAGGTGGGTGCGAAGGTGGGCAGACTTTAAAGCGGCAGTTAAGTCTGTTAGGTCGTGAATTAGGGGTTCGCCGCCTGTGATGACGACAAAGTGAGGGTTGGCTGCTTTAGCTTGATTGGTGAGCTGATCTATTGAAAGTTTGGGATGGTTTTTATCACTCCAAGAGATTTTGGTGTCACACCAGGGGCAACCCACGTCACAGAGGGCCAGACGAATGAAGTAGGCGTTGGTTCCGCACCAGGCCCCTTCGCCTTGGACAGAGTGAAAGGTTTCAACGATCGGTAAAATTTTCGTCATAAATTCATAAATATAGGGGCATGAATGTAGGGGCATGGCTTGCCGTGCCCCGGTAGGGGTTAATCATCGCCGTAGTAGGCCCATGCATTGGGGGATTCAGAGATGGCGATCGTCAGGGAAATGCCGTCGGGGAGCATTTTTTTGGTTTTGTCGTAGATGTATTGGGCGATCATTTCGGCGGTGGTTTCGTATTCAGGAGGCATGACTTCGTTCAGGATGCAGTGATCGAGACCGCCTTTAGTGACATCTTTTTTAGCCCACTTTAAGGTGCGGTAATCTGCAACCATAACGGGGTTGGGACAGTATTGTGAACTGTGGAGCCGATCGCTTTTGGCTTCAATGCGGACCAGATAGTTATGACCATGCATTCGTCCACAGGGTCCGTCGTAGTCTTTGATGACATGGGCTGCGGAGAAACTAAATTCTGTTGAGATTTTCCAACCGGGCATGAGCGTTAAGTACCGTTGATAGAGCCGCTATAAAATAGAGCTATTTGAAAAGGAGTAATCTTTATTATGAGCGATTTTGTAAAAGATTCGGTGATGTTGCAAAACATCTGGGAGCAGCCGCAGGTTGTGGCGGATTGTTTGTTGATGGATTTGCCGCCTCTAGATTGGTTTCAGGAGGCTTCGACGACGCAACGGTTGATACTACTCGCCTGTGGATCAAGTCGTCATGCGGCGATCGTTGCCCAGCAATGGTTTGAATCGATCGCAAAAATTCCCACAAAGGTATTAGATGCTGCCGAGTGGACCGATCGCCCACCGTTAATCGAAGCCAATACCGCGATCGTCGCCCTCAGCCAATCTGGGAAAACCAAAGATTTGTTAGAGTCCCTAGCTCAAATTAAAGCGGCTAATCTAAATAAAGTACTAGCGATCGTGAATGTCACGGATTCGCCGTTAGTCCAGGTGGCGGATGCTGCGATCGTCACGCCTGCCGGAGTCGAGGGCGCGGTGGCAGCGACGAAAAGTTTTATTGCGCAGTTGGCGATATTGGCAAGATTGGTCCTGGATTTAGCCCAGTCGAGAGGCACGTTAGATTCGGCAACAGCGGAGCGTATGCGATCGGATCTCACCCAGCTTCCCAAGGCGATCGAAAGCACCCTGACTGGGCTGAAAAATCAGGCGATCGGTGAAGGCTTGGGTCTGGATTGGATGGCGGCGGAGTCGGTGGTTCTGTTGGGACGGGAATTGATGCAGCCGATCGCCCTTGAAGGTGCGCTGAAACTGAAGGAAACCTGCTATGTTCATGCCGAAGGCTTTGGCGCAGGCGATTTTTGTCATGGTCCAATGGCGATTTTAAAACCGGGGTTTCCGGTGATTGCGCTGCTGCCGGGTGCGAAAATGCGATCGGATCTCGATCGGTTTCGCGCTTTTGGGAGTTATGTGATTGGGGTCGGACCACAAAGTTATGGCTTGCTAACGGGCCTTGATGAAGTGCGGTCGGTGGAATCGATTGAACCTTGGTTGATGCCATTTGTGATGGTGTTACCCTTACAGCTCTTGGCCTATGATTGGGCAAGATCAAGGGGATTGGATGTGGATCAGCCTAGGTATTTGACAAAGTTTATTGGCTAATTTTAGATTTTGGAGGCTTTGCGGTTTGAATATTCAAAAAACGGAGATTCAAGAAACGGGAATGCAAGGGCTTCGATCGAAAGTAGCATTCTATTTAGATGATATCGAAACCCCGATTGGTCGAGGGTTGACATTGGGATTAACAGGTGCAGTGCTGTTGTCATCGGCGATTTTTGTGGCGGAAAGTTACGCTATTTCACCGGGGTTGAGATCGGTTTTAGAGGGGTGCGATCGGGGGATATTGGTGATCTTTACCGTGGAATATTTGCTGCGATTTTGGTGTGCAGAAAGACCTGTCAAATACGTGTTTAGCCTGTTTTCGCTAATTGATTTAGTGGCGATTTTACCGTCGCTGTTGGGGTTTGGAAATGTGAGATTTTTACGAATTTTGCGGTGGTTTCGGATTCTGAAGCTGGTACGTTTTTTGGGTGGGCGTACAGTTTTTGGCTACGTAACGGGCGAAGATGCTGCAATTTTTGCAAGGATTATTTTTACGGTAGTCTCTATTGTCTTTGTCTATGCCGGATTAATCTACGAAATAGAACATCCCACAAATCCCGATTTTCGTACTTTTTTAGATGCGATTTATTTTTGTGTTTCTACCGTAACAACGGCAGGCTTTGGGGACATTACGCCGAAGTCGCAGTTGGGGCGTGGGGTGACGGTGATGGCGATTTTGACGGGGGTGGTGCTGATTCCTTGGCAGTTGGGGGATTTGATTCGGCAGTTAGTGAAAACGGAGGGACAGGTGGAGTTAGTGTGCAAATCCTGCGGTTGGTTAGCCCATGATCAAGATGCCCAATTTTGTAAGCGCTGCGGGGCGAAGTTGCCTTAATCTGTCAAGATTTGAGTAGCGGTCAACGGGAGTGCTGAAAACGTCGGAGAAACGATCGCCTCATCCCCTCGAAACGTCTCAAACTGATATTGTTCTCGATTTAATGATCCAACCATGACCCATGCTCGCTCTGGGTCAATCAACCAATACTCAGGAATCCCGATCGCAGCATACTGGTCCCGCTTATCTCGATAGTCACGGACGTAATTTTCAGAATTCTCGCTCCCCGGTGAAACAACTTCGACCACAAGCCGTGGCGGGGGCATTTTTCGGGTAATCGTGGCGCGTTTTTTAAGTAAGGTGACATGAATTTCATCAATCACGGTTAGGTCAGGGATGCGACTCTGGGGCTTTCCTGGTACCTCGACTTCGATTTTGCCAGGGGAAATAAGCTTGTACTCCAGCCCGATCGCAATGAGGGCCAACTGAATAAAAGTGGCGATCGAGCAATTGACCAACGATTCAGACATAACCGGAACTAGCTCCCCATCCCAATACTCACAGCGTCCTTCTGGCAAGTCAGCAACCTCTGCCATTAGATACTCTTCAAAACTTGCAAATCTGACTTTCGTAAATGTCATAAAGGCGATCGACTCCGGTTAGTCATGCTAACAGTCAGTTCCATTTTAAGTCGTCAGAGCCAGAACGCATAGCAGAAAGGTTTCGGTCCATTCCACGATCGCCCCGTAGGTATCCCCCGTATGACCGTCAAATTTTGCATCGATCCAAGTCGAAAAACCCCAGCTAAAAAATAAAGCAGCGATCGGCATCATGACCGTCTGTTCCCAAGACAAAAGTTCTAGATTGTATGCAATCAGTTGAAAACCCAGCAAAATCAGTAGACTTGGCAGTGCATCGCGAAATCCTCGAATCGCCATCTTGTGAAGTTTCCCTTTTCCTTCTGCACGCAAATAAGGAAATCGCCCGATCGCAATCAACTGCCCCCACCTTGCCCAGCCACAAATTAACGGCAACCCCAAAATCACTGGGCTATAAGCCGCTGCCGTGTCTGGAACCATCGCCGCCGTTTTCAGCATCAAAATCACGATCGCTGTCAAAATCCCAAAGGCTCCACTGTGGGGATCGCGCATCACATCTAAGCGCCGATCGCGGTCCATACAAGCCAACCCATCCGCCGTATCCATCGCCCCATCTAAATGTAGTGCTCCTGTAATCCAGACCCAAAGGGCAGTTACAACTGTGGCGAGCAGCAGCGGAGCGATCGGTGTTAACGCCATCAAGATCTCCGCCACCCCCACCAAAATCCCCCCAATGACCAACCCCACTAACGGCGCAAACCGAGCGATTCCGTCGAAATCTAGAGGCAGGCGGTGAGATAAGGGGATTTGGGTGTAAAAGACGAGTGCGCCTAAAAATTTCTGAATGAATGCCCGGAGAGTTCGATACATGGGTGAATGATTCTTTATGATTAGAGTGAAATTCGTAAAATAGTGGCGTGATTTGAGTGCTGTGCCAGAATATAGAAGAGAGTCGATGACTCAGCCGTGAAAACCCTGTTTAAGGGGAACGATCGGTTTGATCCGTCGAACAGCATGAGCAAGTTTGGTTTTATTCTCTAGGATTTTGCAGTTTTTTGGCTATGAGTCACGAGTTTATTTCACGCGGTGGCGGTTTCAGGCGTCCAGCTCCTTGTATTGTGGATGCAGGTCTCTTGGTGGACAAACGGGATATGCAGCGGTTGCTGGGCGATCTAAGCC
>JANMIS010000527.1:0-7567 GCA_031375925.1 Synechococcales cyanobacterium OTE_70_concoct_197_sub | reverse complement strand
GCAAAACAAGTCCTCGATCTCTGGTTCACCGTCAAAAAAGCAGCCATGGGATCGGGTTATGCTATTGATCAGCTAGAACAAGCCTTAGTCGAACCCAAACTCACCGAATGGCAGCGCGCTGCTAACGAGGCCAAACGCGACGGTGCCCACGTCGAATATGAACATGCTGTTGAGGTTAAAAAAGTCGAAGTCAGCCCCACCAACCCCAATGAAGCCTTCGTGACTGCCAATGTTCGGGAACTCAGAAAATACTATGAAGGCAGCAGCCTTAAAGAACAACAGACCGATGATTTAGTATTGAAATACGCCCTAAGTAAACAAAACAACCAGTGGAAGATTTCCAATTGGCAGTAAGTCGCAGCCCAAGCCGCGCCCAGATGCAAACGTCGGAGAATCCTGTCGGAGAATCATGATTGATACGTTGGTTCATGCCTACACGCCCCTCATTGTCTGGGTCAGTTTAGGACTTATTCTCCTGAGATTTTTACCCAAAGACACCCCATACTGGATGGGGCGAGCTTTGTACTGGTTTGGGGTTCCTTGGCAGATTTTTGATCTGTCGCGCCATAGTGAGATTTCGGGTGAAATCGGTTTAGCCCCTGCGATTACCGTGGGCACCCTCAGCGTCGGTTTACTGATGGCATGGCTGGCCCTGAAAGTCTTAGAGCGCGTGACCGATCGGTATGACAAGACCCAGCCTGAAAATGACGACGGCAATCACGACAGCAATCACGACAGCGCTGAGGCTCACCCGTCAAAATCGGCAGGCTTACCTGTGTGGTTTCCCCAATACGATCGCAACCAATATGGGCCTTTTTTGATTGCCGCAATGCTGGGTAACACGGGCTTTGTGGGGCTGGGAATTTTACCCACCATTTTGGAGCCTTCAGCGTTTAGTTGGGCTGTTTTTTTCAGCTTGACACAAAATATCATTGGCACCTATTTTATCGGCGTTTTGATTGCTAGTTATTTTGGTGAGCGAAAGGGTGAAAACTCGCCGTGGCGGCTAGCGCGGGATATCTTAACTGTGCCGTCGCTCTGGGCCTGTGGGCTGGGGTACTTAAGTCGAGGTCATGACCTGCCCGTCCCGATCGAAACCTTTGCGAGTTCTTCTTTAATTTTTGTCGTGCCCACGTCATTTTTGCTGATGGGATTGCGTCTCGCCCAAATCAACGGCTGGAAGAGTGTGCGTAATGCTGTGCTTCCGGTGGGATTAAAAATGGTTGTGCTGCCTGCGATCGTGGGTCTGGGCGTAACATTGTTGGGATTAACGGGAGATGTCCGATTGGGTTTAGTCTTAATGGCAGGAATGCCTAGTGCCTTTGCAAGCTTGATTTTGGCTGAAGAATACGATATGAATCGAGACTTGGCGGCGAGTAGCATTGCCCTGAGTACGATCGTCTTGTTATTTATGATTCCAGTTTGGCTTTGGATCTTCTAGATATTTTGAGCCTAGATATTTTGAGCCTAGGTATTTTGAGCATAGTTTCCCATCGGAGAACCTGAAAATGAGCTTAGGTCGTGTGTTGGTCATTGAAGACGAAGAACTAATTCGAGAAACTGTGGCTCTGACGCTCACAGAGGAAGGTTACGAAGTCATGACGATCGCGGATGGTAAAACGGCTCTAGAAATCTTAAAACTCCAAGGCAACAGTTCAGCAACCGTCACACAACCCACCTTTCAACCCGATTTGGTCATTTTGGACTTGATGCTCCCAAACATCAATGGATTGGATCTTTGTCGCTTACTTCGGCGGCAGGGTAGCAGTGTTCCTATTCTGATGTTGAGTGCGAAAGGGACCGAAACCGATCGGGTCGTGGGACTCGAAGTGGGCGCTGACGACTATCTGACCAAGCCCTTTGGAATGCGAGAATTGGTCGCTCGCTGTCGCGCCTTGCTCCGTCGTCAGCAGCAATTTCAACCGCCCAATGAAGCGCCTGTCGTTTCTCAAAGCGCCATCAAAGCGCTGCCCAGCCTGTCCTATTTCGACATTGGCATGTACCCCGAAGAATGTCGGGTGATTGTTCGCGATGTAGAAGTTAATCTTTCACCTAAGGAATTCAAGCTTCTCGAACTGTTTCTCCGTCATCCTAAACGGGTCTGGTCTCGCGATCAGCTTCTAGAGCGCATTTGGGGCCACGACTTCATCGGCGACAGCAAAACCGTCGATGTTCATATTCGCTGGCTTAGAGAAAAACTCGAACTCGATCCCAGTCATCCCATTCACCTCGTGACTGTCAGAGGATTTGGGTATCGGTTGGGCTAGTCAGAATTATATATAATCTAGAAAAGTAAAATTTGTAAGACTGTAGTGCAGTTTGCTGTAGAGTCGATCGTCCCTAGAGTACCCTAATAGGTAATGTTCCTTTGCGATATTCGATTGGCTGCCCAGTATTTGACTAGAAGATTTGACTGCAAAAATTAACTAGAAATACAGTAGAAGTAGGAGTTTAGGTAAAAGCTTTGATGGAATTTTTATTGGGGTTGGGCCTGGGATGCCTAGCACTGTTGATTTATAGAATGCGGTTGTTAAAGACCTTGGAAAAAGCAACCAAAGAACACAATTTGATTAGACAACCTGAGCTGGGATCGCCACCCCAAGCGCAGGATAACCAGAATCTTTCTGTCACTTCTCAGCTACTACGCACCCTTGAGGCTTTAAGAGAAAATAACCAAGCTTTGGAAGCGCAGCTTGCAGACTGGGAATCGATCGTCAACACTGCACCCATCGGCTATCTCCAAGTGGATGAAGATAACCAGCTAGTTTGGAGTAATGTGTCGGCGATGAATTTGCTGGATATTCATGGCTACGATATGAACGAACCGAGATTGCTTCTCGAAGTTGTGCGATCGTATGATCTAGATTCCCTCATTGAGCAAGCCCGATCGAATGGCAAGCCCTGTCAGCGCGAATGGAATCACTATCCCGTTTCCGTCGAAGTCGCTAACGTCACTACGCCCACGGCCCATCCCCTGCGGGGCTATGCTCTGCCCCTTCAAGAGGGCAGGCAGGTGGGCGTGATTTTAGAAAGTCGAGATGAAGCTCAGAAACTCTCTCAGCAGCGCGATCGTTGGACCTCCGATGTCGCCCACGAATTAAAAACGCCGCTCACCTCCATCCGCCTCGTCGCCGAAACCCTGCAATCACGGCTCGATCCACCCTTGCGAACTTGGGTCGATCGGCTTCTAAAGGAAACCCTGCGTCTTAGCACTTTGGTCCAGGAAATCCTCGACCTTAGCCACCTCGAAACCGCTGGCACTCGGCCTCTTAAGCTCAATTTTATTAACCTTCCCGATTTGGTCCGATCGGCGTGGCTAACTTTGGAACCGATCGCGATTTCCAAGCTGATTATGCTCAGCTATCAAGGTCCCGATCAACTGCACATTCAGGGCGAAGAAGCCCGTCTGCATCGTGTTTTTGTTAATCTTCTCGACAACAGCATTAAGTACACCTTGCCCGAGCGCCCGATTCTGCTGCAAGTGAGCCTCATTCAAGATCCTGCGATGATCACCGCAGAACAAAATACGGCGACGATCGTTCAAATCGACCTTATCGACGGCGGGGCGGGGTTTCCGTTGGATGATTTGCCCTTTGTCTTCGATCGCTTTTATCGGGCTGACCCTTCGCGGGCTAGAACCATGGAGCCATTTGTTGCCCCTAAAGTCACCCTTTCTACTGAAGCCCTTTTCGCCAAAGCCACCCAAACCATTTCCCAAGAAATAGCACCGCAGACTTTCCAACCCAGCAGCGGTAGTGGACTGGGCCTGGCGATCGTGCGTCAGATTGTGGAGCTTCATAAGGGGACGATTACGGCCCGAAACCATCCTGAAGGCGGGGCTTGGATTCAGATTCGGTTACCCCAGAGGCAGTAGAGGTTGGTCTACGTTGGGAGGTCCGCCCTTACTCCCCAACGCAAACTCAATGTCCTCCATCTCTAGCCTCGACGAGATTGTAATTTTCGGTATACGTCTTTGATGTCCACATGATGCGCGGCTAGTCCCACCATCGTGTGGTAAAGCAAATCAGCCACTTCCCCAGCAATATCATCTGGGTCGTCATCCTTAAATGCCATAATCACCTCCGCACATTCCTCGCCTACTTTTTTCAAAATGCTATTGTCTCCACCCGCCAATAGTTTGCAGGTATAGGAAGTCGGATCAGGGTTATCACGCCGATCGCAAATCACATTAAAAACCTGGGACAACGTATCCGCAGGGGGTGCGGCAGGTCCGCCTTCTACCTGATGAAAACAACTTCGCGCTCCTGTGTGACAAGCAATATCGCCGATTTGCTCCACTGTCACTAGCAATGCATCACTATCACAGTCATAGCGAATAGACTTTACCTTTTGCTGATGCCCTGAAGTCGCGCCCTTATGCCAAAATTCCTGACGCGATCGACTCCAAAACCAGGTTTCACAAGTCTCTAATGTTTTTGCCAAGGACTCAGCATTCATCCAAGCCATCATCAAAACCGTGCCATCTAGGTAATCCTGAACAATGGCAGGCACTAAGCCTTGGTCATTGTATTGAATTCGATCGATCGGCACAGAACTTGCCGAAATATTCACCGCATTAGCCATTTTGTATTCTCCCGATCGATAAATAATTGCTGACGATTTAGCATAGGACTCAGCTACTCTCTCTGTCACGCCTTCTTTAGAATTGCCGATCGTCGGGTGTTATGATTTAGCTGAAGTATGGAACTACGTCATGGATTTTTCAACTCGGGATTGCTGGATTTTTGATATGGATGGGACGTTGACGGTCGAGGCTCATGACTTTGCCGCTATTTGTCAGGAACTCGGTATTCCCGGCAACAAAAACATTCTCGAAGGCATTGCCGAAATGCCCGAAGCCGAAGCTGCTCAATGTCGCAAAAAACTCGAACAAATTGAACTCGACATTGCCCAACATTCCAAAGCCCAACCCGGAGCCGTTGAATTACTCTCCAAGCTCCGATCGCAAAACAAACGCCTAGCCATCCTCACCCGCAATAGCAAAACTGTGGCCGATCGGACCCTGGCGGCCTGTGGATTAGACATATTTTTTGAATCCAATGTCATATTGAGCCGCGATTGCTGCACACCAAAACCTAGCCCTGACGGCATTCATCATCTGTTGAGAAATTGGAATTCAAAACCACATCAAGCTGTGATGATTGGAGACTATATGTTTGATTTGTTGTCAGGACGCAATGCGGGGACGGCGACTGTGCATTTGGATGTGAATGGGATCTTTGCTTGGCCGGAACATGCCGACCTTTGTGTGACGCATTTGGATGAATTAGCCGCTGTTATAACCACTACTTAGTTGCCACGACGGCAAGGTTCCAGGCAAGTCTTCGCATTCCAGGAATATGTTTCAGAGTGCGATCGATCGACTCCAATCGGCGATACATCGGGCGAAGTCTATCCTGTTCTAAAATAATCTTTTTCCAATATCGTTCCTTATTAGGATTGACTTTTTCAATCAGATAAAACTGTAAGAAGATCCATAAAGTTGCAAGCCAAAAGGTGTCGAATTTCGTCGAAGAGAATTGCCGCTGGACTTCTTTTACCAGATTGATGTGCAACGGCATTTCATCTTCGGTGCGGACTTCCATCGCCATTTTTCGATAGACATTAATTACAGGATTATGGCGCAGCGGATCCCAGAAACACATCTTGCCGCCCGGTTTCAGCACGCGATGCATTTCTCGAATCGTCACACTCGGATCGGGAATGTGATGCAAAAGATTGGCAGCATAAACAATGTCAAAGGTATTGTCTGGATAGTCGATCGCCATTGCATTTACAACTTGACCCTCTACAATGACCCCGTTTTTCTCCGCCAGTTTTAACGCGACTTCCACCATGCCTGGAGAATAGTCCGAAGCCACACAACGCGCTCCCAGCTTTGAAAAATAGACGCTGTTTTCTCCAGCCCCACAGCCGAGATCTAGCAAATATTTGCCCCGCACATCGCCGAGATGTTTGAGAATAAAGCGATTTTCGGGCGCGGTGCAAGCTTCAAAATAGTCCAGTACGCGAATGCCATCGACATCGATCGTGCTGGCCCATTGGTCATGGAAGTCCTGTTCACGCTGAAGAAGATCTTGAGGAAGCTGGGTCATAGGGGTTTAGCTCTTGGGTTTTGTGCCTGCGTTGCGGACGTTCACTATTTTACCCAATAAATCAAACCAAAATGGCGCACCCATTGCGATCGCCACACCGCTAATCCACCAGCCTGACAGCATTCGTAAAAAGCCCAAAGGTCTAGCTGCGATCATTTGCATGACCTGCATGGGAACAGGCGTATTTTCAGGAATGCTCTGAACGCCTAAGCAAGCGCGATACAGATCGTTCCATTGATCCTGGGTTAGCAGGCTATAAATCTTATCCTCGCCTGCCTTGAGATCGTCGGTCTTAGGCTCGTAGGGGCAATCAAGCTGCTGGCTTAGATTACGAGGATTCCAGGTAATGGGAAGAGGAATGTCAGAGAGAACTTCTTGAGTTTGATCTTTCAGTTCACTGAGATCACGACGAATCGCAGTATTAACATTGCTGCCGCTAGGTTCGTTCGGCGGAACAATTTGACTAGCCCGATCGGTAATGACTTTACGCAGACTATCATCACTCGAAACGCGACTGAAAATGTGAAAGGTGTCGGAATTGGTAAACATTGCGATTAGTAGACCAATAATTAATGCAACGCCTTTTGCATTTCGTTTGTAAACGCCAGAGGTGCGGCCCATGGAACGATCGAACCAAGTCGCAACTTCAGTTTGAAAACGCTGAACCGTGTTTCCGGCCTCATTGGTTCGCGTTTGGGCACGTTGAGCTAATATGCCAAGACTTTCTTTTAGAGATTTCGGTAAATGATCCAGTGTGCGATCGACCCGCTGGTAGGTTTGATAATCTTGATAAATCCGAAACTCTTCGGGTGTCAGTTCATTTAGCGCTGAACCTAGGCAGGCTTGCTCTTCATCTTCACTCGGTTGATAGCTAGCTAAGGTCTCCGCTGTGAACCCGGAGCATTGCTGAAGATAACTGGTCTTGCGGCTAAGAATGCGGGCTTGAATCGTTTCTCCCTCGGCACGAAGATTCTCGTAGCGTGACTTGACTTCACGGTGTAAGTTACTGCCCTTGTCCACCAGTGAAGCAATGTCAGAAACCGTCGGTTCTAGTCCGCCCGTAATCCATGCCCGTTCATTGTTTGGGCCAAAAAGGCTGAGCTTGTCGCGCTTGACCCGATCGACGAAAGTGCGAACCCGATCGTCGCTATCCTCAGGATAGGACGATAGAAAATAATCCAAACTTTCTCCCATACGCTCGATGCTTGTGGAGAGTTTGGCAAGGCGGTTTCGGTAGTCACTTTGAATGCTCTCGAAGCTTTCGATTAAATGATAAAACCGATCGTCTCCGCCGAGATCAATGCCGAGGTTCAGCGCTCGACTCCAGATATCTCCAGCATTGGTCGTTGCACTGGGCATATCGGTATTGACCGTTGGATTCGGAGTGGCTTCGATTCGATCGCCCACCATCACGACATCACCTGTGATCCGTCGAGCAAATTTCTCAAGGC
>JANMIS010000898.1:0-2643 GCA_031375925.1 Synechococcales cyanobacterium OTE_70_concoct_197_sub | reverse complement strand
TGGTTTTGGGGTTGGGTTGGGGGGATTTGGCGGTGGGCTTGATGACTTCGGTGCGGTGGAGGGGATTTAAATCGGCTTTGGAATAGCTATAAATGCCGTCGTTTGAGGGTTCTAGGCTTGGCATAGGCATTCTACCCGCGTCAATCTCGGTAGCAATTCGGGTATACCAGGCGGCGGTCTGCCCTGGCATGACGGATTTTAGGCGGTCAATAGTGGTCATAAAGATTTTCAGGCGATCGATTTTTTCTATTTTTCCCTATCCCACTTAATTTGGGAACTTCTGTCTGAGAACGCAGAAGTCCCAACGGAAAACCGCGCCTTTCAGAGATCGGCGCGGCTTATTGACAGTGAAGGATTAAGAGTTTCGAATATCACCGATCGGTGATGTAGTCCATTTTTAGTCCAGACCTCTATTCTCAATAAGAAATCATCGCCGATCGAAGTTTAGGAACTTTCGCTTTTTACCCTTTTAGGCCGTTTTTTGCGTTTCACTGTGCCAGAATCGCTATAAGTCAATCAGTGTAAGGGTTATAGCTGGCACAGTGAGGTTTTTTTCACTGTGCCGCACTGTGCCAGGATTCCCTATAAGCCTTGCCCTGTAAGGGCTTAGGGTTTGGCACAGTGAAACACAGTCCACTGTGCCAAAGATTTCTAGTGTACTGACACAGTGGAACAGTGATGGCACAGTAAAAAATAAGTCACTGTGCCAGCTATAACCCTTACCTCATATAGGTTATAGGCTCTCTGGCACAGTGGAACAGTAAAAATCATGTAAAACTTTCTTTTTTTATCCAAGTTCTTACCTTTGCTCCTTTGTAATGGACTGGATTTGGCCTCTGAAGCCAGTTTGCACGGGTTAAGATGTCCCTGATTCTCATCTGAGAACGCTTGTCTCTTTGGTGTATTTCGATACGCAGTACGTTTTCAAATATCTCACGATCGCTAACTTCCTCTTTCCCTTCGACCCAATCGAGAACATCGTCTTCCCATGCGTCGGTTGCCTCATACTGCTTCCTTCCCGCACTCATCTGCTCTGATTCGTCGGTGGTGAGGTGCCATTGTTGACCCGCTTTGTAGAGTTGAGTTGCAGCCGCCCAAATTTGGTCTCTTTCTTGCTCTAGGCGGGTTGTGTCGATTTCTTTCTCTACCGGAATCACCCAGAAGCGGCGGTTCCCGGTACTGTCTGAGAGGAAATCAACTTGGTTGGTGGTGCCACAGAAGACGGAGGATCTCAGCATCACTTCCACCGATCGCCCGTAAGGTGGTCTAATTCGGTCAATCTTGGTGGTGATGAAGGCTTTGACTTGGGACATATCCTTACGTTTAAAGATGCTCTCTAGCTCTGCCCATTCCAAAATCCAAGCACAGTGAAGCTTTAGGCGTTCATCTTTATCCCCGGCATTTCCAAAGGAGTCGTCAAACCATTCGGACGATGCCAGGACCCGAAAGAAGGTTGATTTCCTGATGCCTTGACCGCCTTGCAAAATCAATGCCGCGTCAACCTGGCAACCTGGTTCATAAGCACGAGCGACGGCTGAAATCATAAACTTGACGACGGCGATCTGATGGATGGGGGCGGCGGTGCCAAAGTAGCGGCTTGCGAACCCTTCTAAGACCTTCAAGTCTTTCCCGTATTTCTGATGGCAACCTTCCAGGTATTCACGGACGGGGTGATATTCGTTCTGTTTGGCAAGCTTCATCACGCAGTCACCGATATCGTCACGACCCGATCGCAATTTCAACCCATGTTCAATGACGAATTCAATTTTCGCCATTGATGGTTCAAAGGGTTCACCACGTAGCTCAACCCTTGCAAATAGGCGGTTATAGCGCAATTGAGAGCCAAAGGATTTTTCAATTTTTTGGTAATCTCTTAGGATTTTTGGGGCCGATTCGTCATCGTCGTAGCCGCTTGCCTCCTTAAAATTCTTGATGTGTTCCTGAAAGAGCTTCCCCACGGCAAAGGAGTTGTGACCGTGCTCTTTACACCATGCTGCAAGCGCTACCGAGGCTTCTGTTGGGCTATAGGAACCGTGATTGACCATCCATACAAGCTCTTTGACTTTGGTGTCAATCTGGACCTCTGACATCGTGGCGATTCTATCTTTCTGCTTGGCTGTCTTTGGCTTGAAATCTGAATGCACCATTTTCCTCTTTGATGGGTCAAGCGGTGCAATCACATCCATAATCGACTGCCAGGAGCAACCGTTATTGTGGCAAGTCGTTGCACCGTCCTTAGAGATTGAGAGGTCATTGCCGTCGCACACCGGGCAGTGATATTTCCCACCCTTGGAGGGTTCAAGCTTGTCTAGGTAGTCAAGTATATTTCCAGGTTTATACTCACCCTCTGTTGGGGCGGGTTTTGTTCTTGATGGCATGGTGTCTAGCGTCCTTATTGATGAAGCGCGGGGGTACGGTCTTGGATTTTGTTCCACAGAAAATCGATCGATTCTTGATCGATTTCTTTGCAAGATTTATCTAAAACGTAGATACGGCGTGGCTTATAGCTGTGACACGTTGCTAAAACTTGTATCAATGCGACTGCTGAAACTTCAATAATTGAATAATCGTCAAAAATCAGCCTGTAGGCAGTTAGCCCAATGGTTTCGCGGGTCATATGGTTAAGTCCTTAAAGATTTTTGG